>DBFAHJ010000091.1:0-2987 GCA_048227095.1 Collinsella aerofaciens
CCATGGTTTAAGGGTAGTCAATTTGGGATGGAGCTCTATTAACTGGTATTTTGCATCAGATACCAGTCTTTATAGTCCGTGCCTAGATTAGCCGCTCTGTTATAGAGAAAGCCGATAGCAAGGCATCTTTGATTGGTATCCCCGAATAACGAGTGAAACTCCACCGTGACACAGTGGTGCTGTAGAATCCTTACAACACATCACACTATTACGTATCTAGAGGAGCACGATATGCGCGTCGACGAGGTTTTTAAGCAGGCAGCATCCCAGGGCACCGCGCCCGTTTCGTTTGAGATGTTCCCGCCCAAGGGCGAGCTCACCCTCGACACGGCTCGCGAAGTGGCAGGCAATCTGTGCAAGCTTTCGCCGAGCTTTGTCTCGGTCACCTGCTCGGCCGGCGGCTCGGGCAACGGTGCCACCACCGCCCCCATCGCGCATATGATTTCGAGCGAATTCGACACGCCCTCGGTGGCACACCTCACCTGCGTGGGCCGCACCCACGCCGACATCGCCGCCAAGATCGACGAGTATCGCACCGCCGGCGTTGAAAACATTCTGGCCCTGCGTGGCGATCTCCCTGCCGGCGCGACCGAGGACGACAAGCCCGCCTCCGACTACGCCTACGCCCGCGACCTCATCCCCGAGCTCGTCGACGCCGGCTTTTGCGTGGGCGCCGCAGCCTACCCCGAGGGCCACATTGCCTGTGAGGATCTCAACCTCTCGGTCGAACACCTCAAGCAAAAACAGGACGCCGGCGCAAGCTTCTTTGTGACGCAGCTCTTCTTTGATAACGAGTGCTTCTACCGCTTCCGCGAGCTTGCCGACAAGGTCGGCATCACCGTGCCCATTACCGCGGGCATCATGCCGTTTATGGGCAAGTCCCAGATCAGCCGCATGGTCTTTATGTGCGGTGCGTCGCTGCCCTCCCCCGTCATCAAGATTCTCGCCAAGTACGAGAACGACCCCGAGAGCCTGCAGGCAGCCGGTGTAGATTATGCCGCCCGCCAACTTTGCGACCTCAAGGAGCACGGCGCCGACGGCCTGCACCTGTACACTATGAACCGTCCTGCGATCGCCGCGACCATTATGGAGCGCCTGGGGTAATGGAAAAACCGCACATCGATACAACCGCTGTCGAAGTGCCGGCCGACCTTGCGTCGCCGGCGCTTTACCGTGTCGATGCCGCGCACCATCCCCGTGTCGACCGTGCCGAGATGCTGCGGTATCTGGGTTACGGCGGCCAGCAGATTGAGCCCGAACTGTCACGACGTATTGAGCTTGTCGTTGAACGTCTGGAACTGGACATTGAGCCCCGTGGCGTGCGCCGCGTGTTTGCCGTCGATGCCACGGGCGTGGACGAACAAAGTGAGCCTTGCATTCGCTTGGTCGGCACCAACGTTGAGCTGCGCGGTCGCGATATCTATCGCCACCTCAAAGACGCCCGCTTTGCCGCACTCATGGCATGCACCCTCGGCATGGACGCCGAGCGTCGTCTGCGCACCACGGGAGCCCAGCAGCCCCTGGAGGGAGCCGTGCTCGACGCCGCGTGCTCTGCCTATGTAGAAGCCGCCGTTGAGCAGATGGACCAGCAGGCCAAGGCTGCGGCCGCCGCACACGGGCTCGCCGGCAACTGGCGCTTTAGCCCCGGCTACGGCGACTGCCCGCTCTCGGCCCAGCGCTCGATCGTCGATGCGCTCAACGCCACGCGGCTCATCGGCCTTACCGTCACGCCCACCAGCCTGCTCATGCCCACCAAGAGCGTGACCGCGGTGATCGGTCTGTTCGACGGCAAAGTCCACGACGCCCAGAGTCGCCCCACCTGCAATATCTGCCGCATGCGCGAGCACTGCCGCTTCCGCGCCGCCCACACCACCTGCTATTCCAGCCACTAGGAGCCCCCGATGTTCACCCCGCTTATTACTCATAATTCGGATGGTGCCGCGCTGGCGGCGCCCGTCAATGCCGCACGCTGCAACGGCGCTGTGTACAAGCCACGCACGATCGACGACCTGCGCATTAAGGACGATCGCCTGCGCGCCGCCATCGAGGGCACGGGGCACCTGCTGTTTGACGGCGGCATGGGCACCATGCTGCAGGCTGCCGGCATGAAGGCCGGCGCCCTGCCCGAGCTGCTCAACTTTGAGGAGCCCGAGGTTATCACCGATATCCAGCGTCAGTATGTCGAGGCCGGCTGCGACGTGATCACCGCCAACACCTTTGGCGCCAACGCCCACAAGCTCGACGGCGCCGCCACCGTGGCAGATGTCTTTGCCGCCGCTGTCGCCTGCGCCCGCGAGGCCGGCGCCCGCTACGTCGCCGGCGATATCGGCCCCATCGGCGCGCTGCTTCGCCCCTTGGGCACCCTGAGCTTCGACGAGGCCTATGACCTCTTTGCCGAGGAGGTGCGCGCCGGCGTCGACGCGGGCGTGGACCTCTTTATTATCGAGACCATGACCGACCTTGCCGAGATCAAGGCGGCCGTCCTCGCCTGCCGCGAGAACTCCGACCTGCCCGTCTTTGCCACCATGACCTTTGAGGAAGACGGTCGCACCTTCTTGGGAACGAGCCCCGAGGTCGCCGCCATCACGCTCGACGCCATCGGCGCCGACGTTTTGGGTATCAACTGCAGCCAGGGCCCGGCCGAGCTCCGAGGGCTCGCCGCACGTATGCTCACCGTTACCGACAAGCCCGTTATGGTGCAGGCTAACGCGGGACTGCCCCGCGTGGACGACGACGGCAATACCGTCTTTGATATCCAGGCCCCCGAATACGCCGAGGCCGTCGCCGGCATGATCGAGGACGGCGTGAGCGTCGTGGGCGGCTGCTGCGGAACCACGCCGGCGCATATGGCGGCCTTGCGCACGCTTATCGACAACCACACGCCCAGCCCGCGCCGCCGCAAGCCCAGCATGTCGGTCACGAGCGCCCAAACGGTCGTGGACCTTCCCTGCGACGGCCACAAGATCGCCGTCATCGGCGAGCGCATC
>DBFAHJ010000092.1:0-6812 GCA_048227095.1 Collinsella aerofaciens
GGGCGCCATCTTTGCGGTACCGATGTCCATGCCGCGATAGATTTGCATCGCATCGCACGACAGCACTTCGGACGAAAGACGAGCGGCCAAACGGTCGGCAACATCACTCTTACCAACCGCCGTCGGACCGACGATCGCAACGGTGGAAAGACCTGCCCCGGAAGAAACCATTAGCGCGGCTCGCCCACAACGGAGCCGGACAAATACCAGGTCTTGGCAACGTCAACGTCAACATCAACGATCTTGCCAACAAGCTGATCGATGCTGTAACCCTCAGGGATAGGCGCATGCACGGTCTGATTCTTGGGACTCTTGCCCAGCAGGACCGCATCGTTCTTTTTACTCGTTCCCTCAATGAGCGCCGGCACCACAGTATGAAGCTCACCCTGGTTATACTCGTGTGCCGTAGTCTCGATAACCTTAACCAGGCGGTTGAAACGCTCGAGAATAACCTCATGCGGCGTAGGATCGTCAATCTCTGCGGCCGGGGTACCGGCGCGCTTGGAATAGATGAAGGTATAGGCCTGAGCATAGCGGACCGTCTCGGCAAGTGAGAGCGTCTGCTCAAAGTCCTCTTCAGTCTCGCCCGGGAAGCCAACGATAATATCGGTCGAGAGCGCGATATCGGGCATGCGGTTGCGAATGCGATCGACCAGGCCCAGATAGTCCTCGCGTGTATAACGGCGATTCATCTCTTTGAGGATACGCGTGGAGCCCGACTGAACGGCCAAGTGAAGCTGCGGCATGACGGCGGGCGTCTCGGCCATGGCGTCGATGGTCTCGGGCAGCAGATCCTTAGGATGAGAAGAGGTAAAGAAGATGCGCTCCACACCCGTATCACCCACGGCACGCAGCAGATCGGCAAAACGCGGCTTGCCAAACAGATCGCGACCATATGAGTTAACGTTTTGGCCCAGCAGCGTAATCTCGCGCACGCCCTGGCGCACCAAACCGGTCACCTCGTCGACAATTTCCTCGAAGGGGCGGCTCTTTTCGCGACCGCGCACGTACGGCACGATGCAATAGGTACAGAAATTATTGCAGCCCGTCATAATGGGCACCCAGGCGTGATACTGGGTCTCGCGATGCCACGGCATGCTCATGGCATCCGTATCCTCATGCTCATTGGTGCGGATATGACGCTTGCCATCAAGGAACGCCTCGGCAATGAGCTCTGCCACATGTGCGATGGAATGCGTACCAAAGATGACATTGACGTTATCGACGTTGGTGAGCAGGCCCTCGCCATCGCGCTGCGCGATGCAACCACCAACGGCAACCACACGCTTGCCCGAAGGCGAAGGCGGCAGGCTTTTACAGGAATTGCACTGACCGTACAGGCGAGTATCGGCGGCCTCACGCACACAGCATGTCATGAAGACAACGATATCGGCATGCTCGGGATCAAGCGCCATGAGGCAACCATACGAATCGAGCAGACCGCTCACACGCTCGGAGTCGTGCTGATTCATCTGGCAGCCAAAGGTGCGGATAAAGTAGGTTTTACCGGCAAGAATATCGCGTACGGAACGCTGGTCCATGTGCATAAGTCCTAACGATGGAAGGGAGGCGAATCGAGGCAAGCAGAAGCTATGCCACAGGCTTAACATCATCCATGACGACGTTATCCATAGCAGCTCGATTGATCTGGTGAACGTAGATAGAAAGGCGGATGGCCGTGCGCGACTCCCCGTTAATAAGGATATCGGAGAACACGGGCGCGCAGGAAATATCAAAACCGGTTGGAATCAAAAAACCGCGCGCGATAGCCACGGCCTTAATGGCCTGGTTGACAGCACCGGCACCGACACACTGGATGTTGACGGGTACACCATCCTTGACCATGCCGGCGATGGCGCCGGCAACGGACGCGGGCGATGATTTGCTTGATACCTTCAGGCAATCCATGAAGAAACTCCTGCGTTTAAAAGTACGTTTTAACTGCAATAACTGTATCGTACCGAGTGGACTCGGTAAAGGCACTATTCCTCTTTGGCAAGATCGAAGGTCACGGTGATTCGATCACGCGAAACGCGAATCTTTGGGTCGCCGCAAAGGTTGAGATAGTACCGGGCGGCAAGGTCATTAAAGTCGCGCTCCACAGCACGCGAAAACTGTGCCATGTCATCCTTGGCAATACGTAGCCCGCGACGATCTTTCGCAAGATCGACAGGAGCCGGCGCATGCGAGGAAGAATCACGCTCGCGCAGCAGACGCGCGGTCACACCGCGAACGGGCTTAATCTGCCCTGCCAAAATGCGATGTGCCGTGCGCTCGGACATCTCAAGACCCAAACCCGAACAGATGCGAATAAAGTCCTCGGCATCAGAGGCAAGGCCTAAACGGTCGACAACCGGAAGCTCACTCTCGTCATCGATAAACAGGAGACGCGACGTATCGAGCCGGCTTGACGCCTGAGCATAAAGGGTCGCGGCGATCTCAGACGGAGAACCAAGATAGACATCGCAACCACGCAACTCCTCGAGCGCAAACTCACAGGCAGCGCGAATAATATTATGCGGACCGCGAGCACAGACATAACGTCCGTCCTCATCCTTGACGGCCTGGGGCCAGCTGGACTGATCGGCACGCTCGCTGAGGCGGTCGACCGCAACGCTCACCTTAAAGGCTGAACCAAGATCGACACCGGACGTGACCACACGGGCCTCGTCGGTGTTCTGCTTGATCGAAAACAATGCCATGCCACGACCGTGAACGCCCCAACGGTCCATCTTCATGCTCTCGAGCTTTGAGGTAACGCGAGCATCGAAGATTCGCTCTTGCATATCCTGCGGAACACCCGAGCCGTTATCCAGAAAGACAAGCGTGCGGACGCCATCTTCCTTGGTCGTGGCGAGATAGACCTTGTCGGCGCCGGCATCGCGAGCATTACGGAGCATTTCGATGACGATATCCTCGACATGCTGAATGTCGTGCTTTGCCTGGCGCCGCTCGGCCTCCGAAACGCGGAGGCGGACATACCCCTCGCCAAGGTTCTCCTCGACGCGAAGGTTGCCCTCCCCCGACATCGACGCGATAAATGAGATGAGCTCGTTCGCGTCGCTCATGTTATTTAGCGATATCGACAGCGCGGCTCTCGCGAATCACGACGACGCGCACCTGACCGGGATACTCCATCTCTTCCTCGATCTGATGGGCGATATCGTGAGCCAGGACCGTGGACTGGGCATCGGAGATCTTGTCCGGCTGAACCATGACGTGGACCTCGCGACCAGCCTGCATGGCATAGGTACGCTCGACGCCGTCATGGGAGTTGGCAATCTCCTCGAGCTTCTCGAGACGCTTGATGTAGTTCTCGGCAGACTCGCGACGGGCACCGGGGCGAGAAGCAGAGACAGCATCAGCGGCCTGTACCAGGACATCGAGCACCGTGTTAGGGTCGACATCGGCATGGTGAGCCTCGATAGCATGAACGATAACGGGCTTCTCGCCATAACGGCGGGCAAGCTCGGCGCCGATGACGGCATGCGGACCCTCGACGTCGTGGTCAATTGCCTTGCCCAGGTCGTGCAGCAGGCCGGCGCGCTTGGCGGTCACAACGTCCAGGCCAAGCTCGGAAGCCATCACGCCGCACAGGTCAGAGACTTCGAGGGAGTGCTGAAGCACGTTCTGACCAAACGAGGTACGGTAGCGCAGGGCACCAAGGGTCTTGACGATCTCGGGGTGCAGGTCGTGAATGCCGGTATCGAAGGCAGCCTGCTCGCCAGCCTCGCGCACGCGCTGCTGAACCAGGTCGGCAGCCTTGTGATACATCTCCTCGATGCGGGCGGGGTGAATGCGGCCGTCGGCGATGAGGTTCTCGAGGGCAACACGGGCGGTCTCACGACGGACCGGGTCGAAGCTCGAAAGAACGACGGTCTCGGGCGTGTCGTCAATCACGAGGTTGACGCCGGAAACCTGCTCGAAGGTCCGGATGTTGCGACCCTCGCGACCGATGATACGGCCCTTGAGGTCATCAGAGGGAATGTGCACGGAGGTAACGGTGACCTCGGCTGTGTGGTCGGCAGCGCAGCGCTGAATCGCCAGGGACAGAATCTCCTGGGCGGTCTTGTGGCACTCGGCGCGAACCTGCTGCTCGGACTCGCGAATGATCGTGGCGGCCTCGTGGGTGACCTCGCCGCGAACCTTATCGAGGAGCTCCTTGTGGGCGTCCTCGCGGGTAAGGTCGGCAATACGCTCGAGCTCGGAGGTCTGCTTAGCGCAGAGCTCCTCAAGCTCGCGAGAGCGCTTCTCGACCTGACCGGCCTGGCTGGACAGCTGGTGCTCACGCTTGTCAAGAGCGTCGTTTCGGCGATCGAGGGACTCCTCGCGCTGCATCACACGGTTCTCGAGCGTACGAATCTCGCTCTTACGCTGCTTGTCCTCGGCCTCGGCGGCCTGCTTGTTCTTGATGATCTCCTCTTTAGCCTCGAGCAGAGCCTCTTTTTTGAGGGTCTCGGCCTGACGCTTAGCATCACCGATCAGGGACTCAGCCTGCGCGTGTGCCGACTGAATCTTTTCGTCGGCCTCGTGAAGACTACCCTGCTTGGCGGTGCGCATGTAGGCAATGGCGGCGATGGCACCCAAAACGATGCCAACGAGCGCTGCGATGATAGGCATGCTCACTCCTTTTTATGGATTCGTTACACAACAAAGCGAACCGTCCTTACGAACGGCTCGCGACATTTGAGTAATATGGGCGCAGCTTATGCGGGTCGGATACAGATAAACATATAAACAAACTCATCACAGATGAGCACATATCACAAAGCAAATGACAGTGTTTATCGTACGTTGAACCACAACAACTGTCAAATAAATGGCCCCGGCACGGCGGCTAAAACGCGGTGAACGGCAGGGCCACAAAGCGCATACGCCTAAACCGCACATTTCTCGCGTTCGGCATCGAGACGTGCCTTAACGGCATCGGCGGCGATGTGATACGAGAAGCCCTTGCCCATCAAAAACCGAACCAGTTTTTCGAATCCGCGCGTCTCTGGAACACGCCGCTTGGCGAGCAGGGCTGACGCACGCGCCAAATCGTCTTCGACGGCAAAATAATCCTCGGGATAACCGGGAATGTCATCGAGCACGACATGACGGCGCTTGAGCTCGGTCTCGATTTTGCGCTGTCCCCAACCGCGCCGCTTGCGCTCCTCGATAAAGTACGAGCAAAAGCGGTTCTCGTCTAAAAAGTGATACTCTGTGGCGCGCTCGACGGCGAAATCGATCGCGGGCTGGTGAAAGCCGTAGCGAGCCAGCTTGTCACGGACCTCACCCGTCGCATGGTCGCGGCGCGATAGCATCTCGGTCACCATGGTAAGTGCACATTTACCCTCGATGAGCTGCACCGCCTCACGAAAGTTGTCCCAATCACAGGGAAGATCGGGGCGGTTTTTGACATACAGCCGCGCGACCCGCACGGGAATCCAAATGGACCGCTCAAAACCGCCCTCAAGCTCACAATCGATATGTGCGCAAGGCTTTTTGGACGCATACCCGCTCGAGAACGAGGAAGCCGCCTTCTTATCGGGAAAGAAGGCCGTGGCCTCGGTCACCGTATACGACATGAGCGTAACCGCTACTCGTCGTCATCATCGAGCATGGCGGAACCATCGATGGCGTAAAGCTCGTCAAACTCCTCAGGCGCAGGCTGATCGGTCAGCTCGACCTCGGACGGAGCATCGTCATCAAACTCAAGTCCGCAGGCAAGGCGGACCTTATGCTCAATCTCGTCGGCGCAATCGGGGTGTTCGCGCAGGAAAGCCTTGGCGGCCTCTCGACCGTTGCCAAGCTTGTCCTCGCCATAGGCAAACCAGGAGCCCATCTTCTTGCAGATGCCGCACTCGACAGCCATGTCCAGAATTGAGCCCTCCTTAGAGATGCCCGTACCGTACATGATGTCGAACTCAGCAGAACGGAACGGAGCTGCCACCTTGTTCTTAACGACCTTGGCGCGCACGCGGTTACCGATAACCTCGTCCTTAAGCTTAATGCTGTCGATACGGCGAATGTCGATACGCACCGAAGAGAAGAACTTAAGGGCGCGGCCGCCCGTCGTAGTCTCGGGGTTGCCGAACATGACGCCGATCTTCTCACGCAGCTGGTTAATGAAGATGCACGTCGTGTTGGACTTGGACAGCGAGCCGGCGAGCTTGCGGAGCGCCTGACTCATTAGGCGAGCCTGAAGACCGACCGTAGTATCGCCGATTTCTCCCTCGATCTCGGCACGCGGGGTCAGCGCGGCGACGGAGTCGACGACGATGGCATCGATGGCGCCGGAACGCACGAGCATGTCAACAATCTCAAGCGCCTGCTCGCCCGTATCGGGCTGGGAAATGAGCACCTCGTCGATATCCACGCCGATGCGCGCGGCATACGTGGGATCAAGCGCGTGCTCGGCATCGATAAATGCCACAACGCCACCCATTGCCTGGGCCTCGGCCAAGATCTCGAGCGAAAGCGTCGTCTTACCGGAGGACTCAGGACCGTAAATCTCGACGATACGGCCGCGCGGCACGCCGCCGATACCCAGCGCGGCATCGAGGGCCAGGGCGCCCGTGGGAATGGCCTCGACCTCGAGCTCGGGACCACCGTCGCCGTACCTCATGATTGAACCCTGGCCGAATTTCTTCTCAATCTCGGCCTTGGTGGTGGCGATCATCTCATCGCGCTCTTTACCCGTCGTGCGAGCATGAACGGTACGTACGGGACCTGAATTCTTGGCCATGAATAGCCCTCCTCTTAACAACCTGCATCGATAATAAACGAACGGCTGTTCGTGGTCAACCGTTCAGATAAATCATATGCAG
>DBFAHJ010000093.1:0-11143 GCA_048227095.1 Collinsella aerofaciens
ATTCGATCCTTTCGATCGATGGCGATTGTGCGCTCGTCCGGTCCCGTAAGGGCCCTCTCCGGACGTGCGTCTTGACGAGTTCTATTATCCATAAATGCAACCAAATGTGAAGCCTATTAGGAATGATTTTTAATAAAACAATTTTGAGATATGAAGATGTTGATTGATTAACGATTGGCAGGACGTCTGCGATCTCTGCTGAGTACAATCGGTCGAGCAAATGTTGACCAATCAACAAATGAGGGAGTTTCCTTTATGCATCTAGCCCGCCGCGCCTGGTGCCGAACGTATCAAACGGTTTTTCGCATCGCATTGCCAGTGCTGCCCTATACCGAGCCGCGCATTCTGGAGCACGCTGAGGATGTGCCCACAGTGCTTCAAAAGCGTTCGATACAACGGGTTCTTATCGTGACGGATCCCGGCATTGCCCGTCTGGGGCTCACGGCACCGCTCGAGACAGCGCTCACGTCCAAGGGAATTGGCGCTGCGGTCTATGCCAAAACATCAGCGAATCCTACGGTCTCAAATGTGGAGGAAGCGGCGTCCCTGTATCGAGAGAGCGCCTGCCAGGCCATTATCGGCTTTGGCGGTGGCTCGGCCATGGACTGTGCCAAGGGCGTGGGAGCACGTATCGCGCAGCCAAACAAGCCCATCAACAAGATGCGCGGCCTGCTGCGGATTCATCGTCGCCTGCCGCTGCTTATCGCCGTTCCCACTACGGCAGGCACGGGAAGCGAGGTCACGCTCGCGGCGGTTATCACCGATGACGAGACGCACTACAAGTACCCCATTAACGACTTTGTGCTTATCCCGCGCTTTGCGGTGCACGACCCCGAGTTTACGCGCGGTCTGCCCGCCTCCATTACGGGGCAGACGGGTATGGACGCCCTGACGCATGCCGTCGAGGCCTTTATCGGGCGAAGCACCACGCCCTATACGCGTAAGATGGCGCGACAGGCGGTGCAACTCATCCACGACAATTTGCTCGAGGCCTATGAGCATGGCGACGACATGCGTGCGCGCCGCAATATGCTTTCGGCGGCGTATAAGGCGGGCGTTGCGTTTACTCGCTCCTATGTCGGATATGTGCATGCCATCGCGCACAGTCTAGGCGGCCGATACGGAATTCCGCACGGTTTGGCCAACGCGATCATCCTGCCGCACATGCTTCGCGCTTATGGTGACGCCGCCGCCCCCAAGCTTGCCGATCTTGCTCGCATGGCGGGCATTGCGCCGGCTACCGCGCAGGACAGTCTTGCGGCCGAGGCCTTTATCGATTGGGTCGACCGCATGAACGAGGCCCTGGGAATCCCCAAATATGTCTCGGGTATTCGCCGCTCCGATATTCCGCAAATGGCGGCCCATGCCGATGCCGAGGCCAATCCCCTGTACCCCGTTCCTCTTATAATGGACCGCCTGGAGCTCGAGCATATGTACGAAGTTGTTGCAGGTGGTATGTTTGAGGACGAGAACTAGGAGGGTCCATGAACACCGAGGAAATCGCGCGCATCGTTGCCGATCAGCGCACTTACTTTAAGACGCATGCTACGTTTGATGTCGATACTCGCCGCCGTGCGCTGGTGCGCCTGCGCGATGCGGTTCGTGCGCACGAGGGCGATATCGCCCATGCGCTCAAGACCGATCTGGGTAAGTCACATAACGAGGCGTATATGTGCGAGATCGGCACGTCGCTTTCCGAGATTCGACATCAGATTGCGCATGTGGCTCGATGGAGTCGTCCGCGCCTGCGTCCGTGTGACCTTGCCAACGCCGTGAGTGTGTGCAAAACGCAAGCCGTGCCCTATGGCGTCACGCTCATCATGGCGCCCTGGAACTATCCGTTTTTACTGACGCTCGAGCCGCTCGCCGGCGCGCTCGCTGCAGGCAACACCGTGGTCATCAAGCCGAGTGCCTATGCGCCGGCTTCGAGCGCGGTGCTCAGGCAGATTTGCGAGGAAGCATTTGATCCGCGCCTGGTGACGGTCGTCGAAGGCGGGCGTGCCGAGAACGAAGCGTTGCTCGATGAATGCTGGGACAAGATCTTCTTTACCGGTAGTGTTCCGGTCGGCAAGCTCGTCATGGAGCGCGCGAGCAAAAACCTCACGCCCGTGACGCTTGAGCTGGGCGGAAAGAGTCCCTGCATCGTGGATGCGACGGCAAACTTGAAGGTCGCGGCACGACGTATCGCCTTTGGTAAATGGCTCAACGTGGGGCAGACCTGCGTGGCGCCCGACTACCTGCTGGTCGATACGCGCGTGCACGATGAGCTGTTGGGCCTCATCAAGGAGGAGATCCGTCGCATGTTTGGCGAGCACCCGCTCGACAACGAGGACTACGGTCATATTGTCAACGCCAGGCATTTCGCGCGCGTACGCGGGCTGATCGACCCCGATAAGGTTGTGCTGGGAGGAACGGCGCGCGAGTCGTCGCTCAAGATTGAGCCGACGATCCTAGACGGCGTGGCGCCTGAGGACGCCGTGATGCAGGAGGAGATTTTCGGCCCCATCTTGCCGGTGCTGACGTTTGAGAGCCTAGACGAGGCCGAGGCGTTTATTACGGATCGTCCGACGCCGCTGGCCCTGTATATCTTTAGCCAGGATCGCGCGGTTCAGCAGCGCTTTGTGCGTTACGTGCCCTTTGGCGGCGGCTGTGTTAACGACACCATCATGCATCTGGCTACGAGCCATATGGGCTTTGGCGGCATGGGTGCGAGCGGTATGGGGCAGTACCATGGCCGCGAGAGCTTCGATACGTTTAGCCACAAGAAGAGCATCGTGAACAAGGCAACCTGGTTGGACGTGCCGTTTCGGTATGCGCCCTACGCAAGCTGGAAGCACAAATTCGTGCGCATGTTTGTGCATTAGGAAATGGCAGGTAATACGAACAAGTGTTCCTATTACCTGTCATTTACGTTAGACTACTGCTATGGGGTACGGATGGGCCAACTCCCTTTAGAAGGGAATTGGTATGAACGTAAGCGATGTTATTTCGTTACTGGCGTTGTTAATCGCGGCTATCGAACTCGGCCTGTTTATCGGCCGAATGAAATAGCCGCCCCCGCGTAAGCGAAGACGGCCACTTCTCACGATGAAAACGTGTATCGGAGTTGGCAAGACCCGCTGCAACGGGTGCCATCCGTACCCCTATCTTATCTGCAAGCGCTCTGTCTCGCAAGCGTTGCGGCAAGCGATTGAAAGACGCAGGCAGGATGAATTTGTGTCCGCACGGGCTCGTAGACTTCTCAGTACGGTTAAGCGCCGGTTTATCCGGCCGTTAGAGGAGCTGCCATGTACGAGCCTTCACGTGTGCTTCTGTCGTTTCATGTCGCGGGATTTCAGTATGCCGACGGTGCCTTGGTCTTGGGCGATCTTAAAGTGGGCGATAAGCTGACGCTGCGTGCCGAGCGCGATAATCCCCATGATTCCGAGGCGGTTGCAATCTACTACGGCAACACCAAGCTCGGTTATGTTCCGGGAAACGAGGTCGGCCCGCTGTCCTTGATGATGTATTACGGCCACGAGGACGTATTTGAGGCGCGCGTGCAGCAGGTTGCCCCCGAGCGTAGCCCGTGGCACCAGGTGCGCGTTGGCCTCTATGTGGTGGATGCTCGCTAGTCGGCATGGGGGCGGCCATGTTTGATGACGACCAGTTCGATCTGACAGACGATCCGTTTGAGTGGGATATGCTACTCGATGACGATGAGTTGGAGCGGGATCGTAAGAAGCGACAGGACAAGAAAACTCAGGGTGACGCGTCGAAAAAGAAAGACAAACGCCGCCGCGGATTGTTCGGCGGGTTCTTTGGATAACCGCCGCATCGCTGCGTCTGTATACTTAGCACGAGTTGAACACGTTGCGAAATGAGGACAGAGACGATGATGTGGTTTACCGCCGACCTGCACCTGGGCGATACGAATATCTTGCACGACATGGACCGGCCGTTTGGTTCGGTCGATGAGATGAACCGCAAGGTCATCGATGCCATCAATGAGTGCGTGGCTGCGGATGACCGTCTCTACATCCTGGGTGACTTTACCTATCGTTTGCCCCTGGCAGAGGCGGTGCGCCTGCGCGAGCGTATCGAATGCAAGAATGTGACGCTCATCCGTGGTAACCATGACGGCGACTGGGAAGATCCCGACGTACCGCAGATTTGGGAAGACGTGCGCGATTACCTGGAGATTGCTCCCGGCTATGCCAAGGGGCATCGTCTGGTCATGAGCCATTACCCCATGCTCAGCTGGAATGGCAAGGCGCGCGGCGCCATCATGCTGCATGGACATATCCACAGCAGGGGCGACCGCACCAACGCACGCAACCGCGATCGCGAGCGCCCTATCTTTCGCTACGATGTCGGTCTCGACGCCAACGACTACAAGCCCGTAAGCCGAGACCAAATCCTCGGCTTCTTTGGACTGTAATTCTCGAACCACCGCACAAACCGCGACAAGGGGGGCGGGCACCTTTGTCGTGGTTCTGGCGCCGTTGCCATTATGGCGGCGGCGCCTTTTTTGTCCGTGCGGCGCGGTAGAGTGTAGTCGGTTGAAATTTGCGTCCATCGAGGAGCTGCTATGAACGAGATCAAGTGCCCGCATTGCGGCGAAGTTTTTAAGGTCGATGCTTCTGGCTATGCGGATATCGTCAAACAAGTGCGCGATGCCGAGTTTTCGCGCGACCTGGATGAGCGTGTGAAGGCGGTCCAGCGCGAGGGCGAGCAGGCGCTGGAACTTGAGCGCTCGCGTTCGACGGCTGCCTTACAAAAGGCAGAGTCTCAGCGCAATGCTCAGCTTGTCGAGCAGAAGAACGCTGCAGCTCAGCAGTTGGCACAAGAGGTTGCCAAACGCGATGCCGAGCTTGCCGAGCTGCGCGCCAAGCTCGAGGGCGCTGCCGCAGAGCGCGAGAGCGCAAGCCAGCGTGCGGCGGTTGAGGCCCGTGCCGATGCTCAGAAGGAGAATGCCGAGCTTCAGCGCGAGATCGACAATTTGCGTGCGCAGCTGGGACGCAAAGATGACGAAGCCAAGCTTCACGAGTCGGCGGCGCGCA
This sequence comes from Collinsella aerofaciens, assembly GCA_048227095.1. Lineage (GTDB taxonomy): Bacteria > Actinomycetota > Coriobacteriia > Coriobacteriales > Coriobacteriaceae > Collinsella > Collinsella aerofaciens_CF. The sequence goes on from DBFAHJ010000093.1 coordinate 5,043, forward strand.
ACGCTGCTCAAAACGATTTAGCTGCACGTGATGCCCAGATTGCCGAGCTGCAGGCCAGGCTTGCCGCGGCGGACAAGGCCCAGGAGATGGCGCTTGCCGCTGCTGCGGCTGAGTCGCAGCGCGAGCTCGATGCCGCTCGCAGCGAGGGCGAGCGCGCGCTTGCTGACTATCGAGTGAAGGTACAGGAGAAGTTTTCCGCCGCAAGGGCTCAGTCTGAGCAGGAGGCCGAGGGCCTGCGCGCGCAGCTGCGCGAACAGGAGCTGACGGCCAAAATGAACCTTTCAGAGGCGGTCGCCGCGGCGGAGCGAGAGCGCGATGAGGCGCGTGCCAAGCTGACGAGTGAGCTGGCGGTGCGCGATTCGCGTGAGGAACAGGCCAAGGCAGCCCACGAGCTTGAGCTTGCGCAGGCCAAGCGCGTGAGCGACGAGTTGATCCGCTACAAGGATGAAGAGATTGAGCGCCTTAAGGACATGAAGGTCCGCCTGTCCACCAAGATGGTGGGCGAGTCGCTCGAGCAGCACTGCGAGACTGAGTTTAACCGTCTGCGCATGACGGCGTTTCCTAACGCGTACTTCGAGAAGGATAACGATGCGTCCGAGGGCACCAAGGGCGACTTTATCTTCCGCGAGTGCGACGCGAGCGGCAACGAGGTCATTTCGATTATGTTCGAGATGAAAAACGAGAACGACGAGACCGCGACCAAGCATAAAAACGAGGACTTCTTTAAGAAACTCGATCACGATCGTCGCCAGAAAGGCTGTGAGTACGCGGTGCTCTGCACGCTGCTCGAGCCCGAGAGCGAGCTCTATAACGCGGGTATCGTCGACGTGAGTTACCGCTATGAGAAGATGTACGTGATCCGCCCGCAGTTCTTTATTCCCATGATCACGCTTCTTCGCAACGCTGCCATGGGTTCGCTGCGCTATAAGCAGGAGTTGGCGGAGTACAAGCAGCAGAATATCGACGTCACGAACTTCGAAGCCAAGATGGAGAAGTTCAAGGACGGCTTCTCGCGCAACTACAACCTGGCGAGCAAGCAGTTCGAGTCGGCGATCAAGGAGATCGATGCCGCCATTAAGCAGCTCGAGAAGACCAAGGACGACCTGCGTCGCAGTACCGAGAATCTGCGTCTGGCCCACAATAAGGCCGATGAGCTCACCATTCGAAAGCTCACGTGGGGCAACAAGACCATGAAGGCGGCGTTTGACGGGGCGCGCGGGGCTGCGCTAGAGACAAACGATGAGCCCGCCGAGGCGGATTCGTATGAGGTTGAGGCTGCCGAGTAAGGCATAGCGCATAGTGCAAAAGCGGGGCCGCTGGCGATGTTGCCAGCGGCCCCGCTCCGTTTCGTTTCAGTATGTACGGCTAGTCCTCGAGCAGGTCCTCAATAAAGCCGACGCGGTAGTTCTTGAAGATGACCTCGCCGCCGTCTTGCGTGGCGTCCAGATCGACATCGCCCATGATGCCAAAGTCGTGGTCGCCATCCTCGTCAGCAAAGATCTGGTGCACGTGCCATACGTGCGCGGTCTTCTCGTCGGACTCGTCGATGGAAAACATCGCGGCGCTGCGGGCATCTCCGTCGGTGAGGATCTCCTCGTGCTGCTCATGGTAGGCATCGAGCGCCTTTTGCCAGCGGATTTCGCTCATGCCCCAGTCGTCGTCGAGCTCGCCCAGGTCGCGAACGTGCTCGCGAGCGGCAAGGGTCACGCGGCGGAAGAGCGCGTTGCGCACCAACAGCGTGCAGCCGCGGCGGTCCGCCACGACCTCGTCGATGCCCTGCGGCGGCGCGGCGTCGAGGGCTGCCGGGTTGCCGGCGTTCTCCCACTCGTCCACCAGGCTCGAGTCCACCGAGCGCACCACAAAGCCCAGCCACGAGATAATGTCGCGCAGGCGCTCGTCGCGCTTCTCGATGGGCACGGTGCGGTCGAGTGAACGGTAGGCCTCGGCTAGGTAGCGCAGCAGAATGCCCTCGGAGCGGGCGATGCCGAGCTTTTGAATGTAGCCCTTAAAATCGCTCGCGCCTTCCAGCATATCGCGCAGGACGCTCTTGGGAGAGAGCTGATAGTCGTTTGCCCAGGGCACTTCCTGGCAGTACTTGTCAAAGGCGCCGTCGAGCAAATTCTCGAGCGGCTTTTCGTACGTGACGTCTTGAATGCGCTCCAAGCGCTCCTCATACTCGACGCCGTCAGCCTTCATTTCGGCCATCGCGCGGTCGCGCGCGGCGCGCTCCTGTGCGCGCAGCACCTGCTTGGGGTCCTCGAGCGTTGCCTCGACCATCGAGATTAGATCCATGGTATAGGTCTCGCTCTCGGGATCGAGCAGCTCCAACGCGGCAAGCAAGAACGGCGAGAGTGGCTGATCGAGCGCGAAGTCCTCGGGCAGATCGACCGTCAGCGCATAGTCGATGTCCGGTGCGGCGTCAGCCGGGGCGTCGGGTGCGGGCGGCACCTCGGTGCGAACGACGACGCCGGAATCGATGAGCGTGGCGAAGATTTCGTCGGCGCGAACCTCGAGCTTGGCCTTTTCTTCGGGGGTCTGCAGGCTCGTCTCGATGAGGTCGTGTACGCGGGCGCGGGCATCGCCGCCCTGTTCGACCACGCTAATCACCATGGAGTGCGTGATGCGCAGGCGCGGCTTAAGCGTCTCGGGCTGCGTCTCAATCAGGCGCTCAAAGGTCTGCTTGTTCCAGGTGACAAAACCCTCGGGGGCTTTTTTCTTTTTAATCTTACGGAGTTTTTTGGGGTCGTCGCCCGCCTTGGCCATGAGCTTGGCGTTCTCGATCTCGTGCTCCGGGGCCTCGGCGATTACCATGCCCTCGGTATCGAAGCCCGAGCGGCCGGCGCGACCGGCAATCTGATGGAACTCACGGGCGCGCAGGCGACGCATCTTGTAGCCGTCGAACTTGGTGAGCGCGGTGAGCACCACGGTGTGGATGGGTACGTTGATGCCGACGCCGAGCGTATCGGTGCCGCAGATGACGGGCAGCAGGCCCTGCTGCGCCAAGCGTTCGACCAGGAGGCGATAGCGCGGCAACATGCCAGCATGGTGCACGCCGACGCCGCATCCAAGCAGGCGTTTGAGAATCTTACCAAAGGCCGTCGAGAAGCTCGTTCCCTTTGCTGCTTCTTTGATGGCCTCGCGTTGCTCCTTGCTGGCGATGCCAAAATTGGCGAGCGACTGTGCCGTCGCAAGGGCGGCATCCTGGCTAAAGTGCACGATATAGAGCGGGGCCTCGCCGCGGCGCATGGCGAGCTCGACGGTGCCCTCGAGGGAGGTCGTCACGTAGTCGTAGCTCAGCGGCACGGGGCGTGGGGCATCGACGACCAAGTCGCAGGTAGCGCCGGTGTGTTCCTCGAGTGAGGCGGCGATGGCAGTGACATCGCCGAGCGTGGCGCTCATGAGCATGAATTGCGTGTGAGGCAGGGTGAGCAGTGGCACCTGCCAGGCCCAGCCGCGGTCGGGGTCGGCAAAATAGTGGAACTCGTCCATGGCGACGCAGCCCACGTCGGCGCCCTCGCCCTCGCGCAGTGCATCGTTGGCAAGGATTTCTGCCGTGCAGCAGATGACGGGCGCCTTGGTGTTGATATGCGTGTCGCCGGTGATCATGCCGACGTTATCGCGGCCGAGCACCTGCACAAGGTCGAAAAACTTTTCGCTGACCAGAGCCTTGATGGGGGCCGTGTAATAACAGCGCTTGCCCTGCGCCATGCCCATAAAGAGCATGCCCAGCGCGACGAGCGATTTACCCGATCCGGTCGGTGTTCCCAAAATGACGTGGTCGCCGGCAGCCAGGTCCATGAGGGCCTCTTCTTGGTGGTCCCACAGCTCAATGCCACGGTCGCTCGTCCATTCAAAGAAGCGTTCGAAGGCCTGATCGGGCGTGAGCCATGGTTCGGGCTCGCTGCCGTCCTCGGGCTCCCACCAGGTGGGGGAGAGCGCGCCGAGTGAGCCGAACTCGGCTTCGGTTCCCGTGCCGCCCGAGAACGAGCTGGCGGCCCCGGCGCCGGAGACGGTGCTGGCAGCGGTATCTGTCGTGGTCTGTGCCATGTGGTTGCTTTCTCTCGCGATTGTCCGCCAACTATTATGGCGTAGCGGCGGCGCGGGGTGCCAGTGCGCGAGAAAATGCAGGAAATGGGCGTTCTGCCCAGCCGTTTGGTGCGGTTGCCAGCTAAGTGAGTAGGCTTTTTGCAATATCGCGAGCACATGGCTTTTGCGCAAGGGCTCTACCTGCGGTTTTATGTTTCGCTATGCGGGCTGTGCTTGGCTATTGCAAAAAAGTCTACTCACTTAGGCTTGAGGGCCGTTCGCTAGCGCCTATTTGCGTATGTTTGCCGACGCCGCGACCATCAGAAGCCCCTAGGACTCTTGCGGCAGGCGCTTCTTACCCTTGCGGGCACGGTTTCTGAAGTTCTCGACGGCCTCTTCCATGCCGAGAGGCACGTAGATGAGCTCATCGAGGTTTTCGGGCAGGTAGCAGGCAAGGCTTTGCTCCTGCGCGCGGCCCGCCGCGAGCTGTTCATCGCTGGGCTGCGCGCAGGGTGTGGCGCAAATACCATATACAGCGGCACCCATCTCGCGCGTGCGGCATTCATATTCGGTCTCGGGATGCTCGGGATGGTCGCGGCGCACGTCATCGCTTACCCAAAGTGTGTCGTAGCCCGCCGCGGCAAACTGCCCCAGGGCGTAGTCGCGCAACGGCTTGCTGTCGGTGCGCAGCGTGACGGTAGCGCCGGCTGCAAAGAGCGGGCGGTACAGCATTAGGTGGTCGACATGGACGAGTCGTTTTTTGGCGTACTTGGCCTTGGGCTGTGGCGTGGGAAAGTTAATGGTGATGGCATCGAGCTCGCCTGCGGCAAACAGCTGCGGCAGCGATTTGGCGCCTCGGGGCAGGACGAGTGCGTTGGACAGCTCCTGCTCGCAGATTTTCTGTGCGGCATAGGCGATGCAGATGGGCTCCTGGTCCATACCGATAAAGAGCGTGTTTGGCTCGTGGGCCGCGCGCTCTATAAGGTACGTTCCCTTGCCACAGCCAAGATCCAGGTGAAGGTGTTCGAAGGACTTGCCGCCTGCGGGCGCACAGGCCTCGCGCCAATCTCCGGCATAGACCTCGGGGTTCGTCTCAATCGCATCGGCGTAGCGTTCCAGGCGCTCCTCGAGCACAAAGTTCTTAGGCGTGCGAACGTGGACGGCTCCCATGAGGCTCCTTGGTCATAAGTGTGGAACGCATAGCTGCACGTTCCGTCAATGGGTTGAAAAAGGGTGGGCATAGTTTGCCCGAAAGATGCGGTGCGGCTCGGCGGCGAGTCGTCGGTGCCTACAGACGCTTGAGAATCACATAGCGATTGAGCTCTCCGCTGCGACCGTCGGCATGGAAGCGCTCAAGCTCGCGCACGGGGACCTCGCCGCTCTTGTAGAACGTACGGACGCCGCGCACCAGGTCGGTGATCTGCTGATCGTCAAAGTGATGGCAATAGCGGTAGGCGTGGCGGTCGTTTTGCCAGCCAATGAGGTGGTCGCCGGCTTCAAACTGCGCGGAATCGTAACCCTCAAACGGCGGGGTGAGCTCGGCGCGGGCTTCGGCTCGAACGGCCTTGCGCGCCATGCGCTCATCGTTCATGAACTCCCAAAAGCTGATGGCGATGATGCCGCCCGGGCTCGTTTGCCGCACCAGGGCGTCGAGCACGCGTACGCGGTACTCGCACGACGGCACGTGGTGCATAAAGCCAAAGCAGACCGAGATATCGGCGAGCGGGGCGTCGAAAAGCACGTCGGGCGTCTCGGCGGGGTTGAGCTTCATGAGGGCGTCGAGCACGTCGAGTTCCTGGAAGTGCAGGTTGGGAATGCGCAGGGCGTGACCGTGCGCATCGATAGCCAAATCCTGACACGAGTCAACACCATAGAACTCAAACGGGCAGCTGGCATCTGCCGAGGGGTTTGCGCCGTCGACGCCCTTGGCGGCAAGTGCGCCGCCGGCGGCAAAGTTCTCGAATCGCATATTGCCGCAGGCAAGATCGAAGACGCGGACGGGATGCTCGATGGTGGCGACGTCGAGCTGTTCGAGTGCGATGTCCATGGTGCGCACCCAGCCGGGCCACGGGGCC
>DBFAHJ010000094.1:0-6066 GCA_048227095.1 Collinsella aerofaciens
ACCAGCTCGGCCAGCATGGGAAGTGCCACGGCGAGCGTCTCGCGAATCGTTCCGTTGTTGGAAAAGCCGGCGGCGGCATGATGCCCGCCACCGCCAAAGTTGGCAGCGATCTCGGACACATCGAGGTCACCCTTGGAGCGCAGGTTGCCGCGCACCTTGGTATCGCCCTCGATGCCCTTTAGGAACAGGCAGACCTCAACGCCCATCACTGAACGCACCACATCGACCAGACCGTCGCACTCATCCGAAGTGACGCCGCAGGCCTCGAGGTCGCTCTGGTACGCATAACTATATGCCACGCGACCGTGCGCCACGGTCTTGATGCGGCCCATAACGATGGACTTGAGATGCAAGAACTCCACGCGCATGCTCTGGTAGACCTCGAGCGCGACGCGCGCCGGATCGGCACCGTGCGCGACCAGGCGCGAGGCGGCATGGAACGCGGCGGCATCGGCGTTTTGGTACTGAAAACGGCCGGTATCGGTCACCAAGCCGCACAGCAGGCAGGTCGCGACACCGTTGCGAGCCACAATGCCGCAATTGTCCAAAAAGCGGTCGATGATCATGGCGCAGGCCGCGGCGCCGACGCACCTCAGGCTCAGCTCGGCAAATTCCTCGCGCGCCGGATGGTGATCGAAGCACACCACATGCGACGAGCGGCGGAGCACCTCGGCGGAGTTGTTCAGACGCTCGACGACCGGCACGTCCACCGAGATGAACAGATCCGGATTGCCGGTATACGCAGATGCCGGCACCAGACGGTCGGCGCCCTCCATAAAGCGGTAGATGCGCGGAACCGGGTCATCGTCTGCCAGCAGCAGGGCAATGTCCTTGTTGGGGAAAAACTTCATAAGCGATAAGCCCAGACCCAGCACGGAGCCCAGGGCGTCACCATCGGGAGACGTATGTCCCGAAATCGCAATGGAGGACGCACCCTTGATGAGCTCGAGGATGCGTCGCTGAATATCTGCAGACTCGCACGATGCGAGGTCGGCGGAATTACTCATCTAAAGCTGCCTCCTGGGCGGCATCCGCTATTGGATAGCCGTCCTCGTCCTTTTCGATCGCAAGCGTGGCGGGAACGTTTTCCAGCGCACGCGTGATGCGCTCGGCCTCATCGGTCGAGCGATCGATGCGAAAATCGAGCTCGGGCGTGACGCGCCAATCGAGCGAGCGGGCCAACAGGCTACGGATGCGGCCCTTGGCGCTGGCGAGCGCCTCCATGACCTCGTCGTAGCGGCTCGCGTCGCACGACACGTACACGCGCGCGAACGAACGGTCCACCGCGACCTCGACCGCGGTCAGGGTGACCAGGTCGAGACGCGGATCGGAAACCTCAAAGAGCAGGATATAACCGAGCTTCTCGCGAAGCTGCTCGCCCAGACGGCGGGTTGCCTGCGTTTGCTTCATAGCGCTACCCCCTACTCGGTACGGGCAACCTGGTCGATGCGGTAGCCCTCAATGGTGTCGCCAGGCTTGATGTCCTGGAAGTTCTCCAGGCCAATACCGCCCTCGGAGCCGCTCTTGAGGCTCTTGGCCTCGTCCTTGTAGTGGCGCATCGAGGCGATCTTGCCGTTGAAAACCACGATACCGTCGCGCACCAGGCGTACGGAATCGGTCGCGGCGATCTCGCCCTCTTCGACGCGGACACCGGCGGCGATACCGACCTTGGGCACCTTGAAGGTGTCCAGAACGGTCGCGGAACCCGTGGAGACCTCGACCTCGGTGGGCTTGAGCATACCGATGCGGGCAGCGTCGAGGTCCTCGAGGCACTTGTAGATGACGTCGTAGCAACGGATCTCGACGCCCTCGCGCTCGGCGGCGGAGCGGGCCTTGCCGTCGGGACGGACGCCAAAGCCGATGATGATGGCGTTGGAAGCGTCGGCCAGGACGACGTCGGTCTCGTTGATGGCACCAACGGCGGAATGGATCGTGTTGATGCGCACCTCGGACTGATCCATCTTGTCGAGGGAGTCCTGAAGGGCCTCGATGGAACCCTGGACGTCGGCCTTGATGATCAGGTTGAGCTCCTTGACCTCGGCGTCGGCGATGGTCTCGAAGAGGTTCTCGAGCGTCACGTGCTTCACGCGGCTCTGCTCCTCGATACGGGCCTTGAGCGAACGCTCGTCGGCCAGCGCACGCGCCTCGCGCTCGTCCTCGAACACGCGGAACTCATCGCCGGCGTTGGGGACGGACTGCAGGCCCAAGATCTCGACGGCGTCGGAAGGACCGGCCTCGGTGACGGCGTTGCCCTTGGGGTCGAGCATGGCACGGACGCGGCCATAGGTGAGGCCGGCGACCAGCGTGTCGCCCACGCGCAGGGTGCCGCGGGTCACGAGCACGGTAGCGACCGAGCCGCGGCCCTTGTCGAGCTTGGCCTCGAGGACGTTGCCGGAGGCAAAGGTGTCCGGGTTAGCCTTGAGCTCGAGCACATCGGCCTGGAGCAGCACGGTCTCCAGAAGTTCGTCAATACCGATCTTCTGCTTAGCCGAGATGTTGACGAACATGTTCTGTCCGCCCCACTCCTCGGGGATGACTCCGTACTCGGTGAGCTCCTGACGCACACGGTCGGGGTTGGCGCCCGGCTTATCGATCTTGTTGACGGCGACGACGATGGGTACGCCGGCGGCCTTGGCGTGGTTGATCGACTCGACGGTCTGGGGCATGACGCCGTCGTCAGCGGCGACGATCAGGATGACGATGTCGGTCACCTTGGCACCGCGGGCACGCATAGCCGTAAAGGTGGCGTGACCCGGGGTATCAATGAAGGTGATCTTGCGGTCGTTGATCATAACCTGCGAAGCGCCGATGGCCTGCGTAATGCCGCCCGCCTCGCCGGCGGCAACGCCGGTGTGACGGATGGCGTCGAGCAGGCTCGTCTTGCCGTGGTCGACGTGACCCATGACGGTGACGACCGGAGCGCGCGGCTTAAGGTCGGCGGGATCGTCGTAGAACGAGAAGGTGTTCTCCTCCTCGGGGGTGATGATCTTGATCTGACGGCCCAGGTCGTCGGCGACGAGCTCGACGAGGTCGTCGGACATGGACTGCGTCATGGTGAGCGGCGTACCCAGCAGGAACAGGCGCTTGATGATGTCGTTGGCCGGAACGTCGAGCGCCTCGGCGAGCTCCTGGACGGTAACGCCCTGGGAGACCTTGATGGCGTCGAGGTCCTCGGGGTTCACGCCCTGGGCCAGCGCCTCCTCTATCTTGCGCTCCTCCTGAGCCTTGGCAGCCTCGCGCTCGCGCTTCTCCTTGCGCTTCTTGCGGCGACCGGTGGACTCGCGAGAGGCCTCCTCGACGGCAGCACGAGCCTCCTCGAGCACCTTCTCGCGGCTGTACTCCTCGGCCTCGCGAGCCATGCGGCTGTAGTGGTCCTCTTCGTTGTTGTGACCGCCCTTGCGCTTCTTGCCCTTGCCCTGCTTATCGGGGTTGGGGAAGTCCATGCCGGCAGCGACGTTGTTGCTGGCGTTGGTGCGATGGCTGTGCGGACGGCTCTCGGAGGCGTTGCGCTCGGAGTTGTTGTCGGAAGCGTTGCGATCGTTACGACGGCCACCGCGGCGGTCGTTGCTGCCGCCACGACGGTTACCGCGCTCGGCGGCGCGCTCGGCCTTGGCCTTGTCCTCGGCGTCCTTCCTCTCCTTGAGCACGGTCTCCTGTGCGGCGATCTGGTCGAGCAGCGAACGGAAGCGCGAACCGGAGTCGGAAGCGGGAACGGCGCGGCGCTGGGCCTCGCGGGCAGCCTCCTCCTTCTCGCGGGCAAGGCGCTCCTGCTCGGCCTTCTTCTTGGCCTCGGCCTCGGCGCGGGCAGCCTCCTCGGCAGCCTGGGCTGCGGCAAACTGGCGACGCTCCTCCTCGCGGGCCTTCTCGGCGGCGATGCGCTCGCGCTCGGCCTCGGCGGCGCGTGCGGCTTCCTCGGCGGCAGCTGCCTGCTCCTCGGCCTGCTTGGCGGCCTCGACTTCCTGGGCGCGGGCCTCGATCACCGAGGCGAGCTGCTTGCGGACCATGGCGACATAGGCGTCCTCCAAGGTGGAGGAAGCGGACTTAGCGGGAATCTTCATATCGGCGAGATGACCCATCAGTTCCTTGGAGGTCATGCCGAACTCTTTGGCCAGGGTGGACACACGGACTTTTGCCATATGACTTCACCTACCCTTTCTGGCACCTTGGGTGCCTAGAGACTGAACGAGCGTGGGAGACGCGCCGGGACCCGCCCGGCGCGACCGCGCGCTAGATCAGGTCCTCCGCATCATCGAAGGCGTCGGTGTCGTGGACACCGCAGAAACGGGAGCCGGGACGAGCCTGGTTGCGGCACTGGATGCCGTCCTCGGACACGTACTCGCAGCGGCGGACGTCCTCATCCTCCTCGTCACCGATCAGGTCGGCGGCGGGCTCCTCGTGAACGGGAACGTTCTTGAGGATGTCGGCGGCAAGGGTCTCGGACTTGATGTCGATGTGCCAGCCGGTCAGGCGCGCGGCGAGGCGGGCGTTCTGGCCCTCCTTGCCGATGGCGAGGGACAGCTGGTCGTCGGGCACGATGACGCCGGCGTAAGCCTTCTCCTCGTCGATGAGGACGCGGGTGACCTTGGCGGGCGAAAGGGCGTTGGCGACGTAGACAGCAGGATCGGCATCCCAAAGGATGACGTCGACACGCTCGCCACGGAGCTCGCCCACGACAGCGCGAACACGGCTGCCCTTGGGGCCGACGCAGGCGCCAACGGGATCCAGACGGTCGTCGAGCGAGTGGACGGCAACCTTGGAGCGCTGGCCGGGCTCGCGGGCGATCGACTTGATCTGGACGGTGCCCTCATAGATCTCGGGCACCTCCTGCTCAAACAGACGACGCATGAGCTCGGGGTGGGTACGGGAGATGACAATCGGCGGACGGCTGTGCTCGCCACGAACCGGTTGCAGGTTGGAGTTGGGGTCGCGAACGTCGATGATCACGGCCTTGATGTGCTGGTTGTGCAGGTAGCGCTCGCCCATCGGACGCTCGTTGCGCTCGTTCTCGTAACGACGCTGATCGAAGTGCGGCAGCTCGGCCTCGACGCCCTCGCGAATCTTGACGATCGTGAAGTCGGGTGTGGACTGCAGCACGGTACCGCTGATGAGGTCACCGATGCGGCCGGAGAACTCCTCGTAGATCTGCTCGCGGGCGGAGTTGCGCACGATGGCGTTGATCTCGGCCTTGGCGTGCTGGGCGGCGATGCGGCTCGTGTTCTTGGGAGTGACGTCGATCTCCTCGAACTCGGTGAAGTTGCCCTCCTCGTCCATGGAATCGTCGATCGGCTCCAGGCGGTAGACGTAGATCTTGCCGGTGGTGCGGTCGATGGTCACCTTGGCGCCCCACTCAAGATGCAGGATCTCGGCATAGCTCTTGGCGAGCGACTGCTCCAGGCGGTCGATCAGGTAGAGCTGGTCGATGTGCTTCTCCTGGCAAAGCTCCATCAGGGCGGACATCATGTCGGATGCTGCCATCTTACTTTCCTTCCTTCGCGGGCTTGAAGTCGTAGGTGGGCTTCAACTTGCACTTTTTAACATCAGAGAAATCGAGGGTGACGGACTCGCCGTCCTCAAGCTCGAGGGTCACGTTCGTCTCGGTCGCGGCGGCAATCTTGCCGGCGCACTTGCGACGGCCCTCGGTGGCGGTGGAGGTGAGCTCGCAGTTCTCGCCCACAAAGCGTGCAAAGTCACACGGGCGGCGCAGCGGGCGCGCCATCCCCGGGCTCGACACCTCGAGTGTATAGCTCGAAGAGATGGGGTCGAGCTCCTCAATCACATCGCCGACCCACTTGGTGTTGGCCGTGACGTCGTTGAGCGACAGGCTCTGACCCTCGGCACCCTCGATACGCACACGCACGCAGGGGGCCTTGGTGGCACCCACGAGCTCGACGTCGACGATGTCGACATCGTGCTGGGGAGCGACGGCCTCGAGCGCGTCGATGATCGCCTGCTCGGTCTTGGTCTTGACCATTGCGGCACCTCCATCCATACAAAAAAGAAGCGGGGCCGAAACCCCACTTCTTTCAATTACAACTTCATTTGCAAGCAAACTATACCAATAGCTGC
>DBFAHJ010000095.1:0-3640 GCA_048227095.1 Collinsella aerofaciens
GTCGGCGCCGGGAAGTATGTGGCGATGTCGTCCATCAGCGAGTTGACGCCCTGCTCCTTAATGCAATCGCCCGCAAAGACCGGCACAAAGATGCGCTCGGCGATCGCCTTCGACAGCAGGCCTTCAAGCTCCTCCTGCGTCAGCGTCTCCTCGCCTTCCAGGTACTTCATCATCAGCTCATCGTCAGCCTCGGCCACCAGCTCGCACAGATGGTCATGGGCTTCCTCGGCCTGGGCACGATACTCCTCGGGAATCTCCGACTCAACGGCTTCGGTGCCGTTGCAATGGCGCGCCTTCATGCGCACCAGGTCGATGATGCCGTCAAAGTCCTCGCCCTCGCCCCAGGGAAGGGTCACGGCGCCCAGGCGCGTGCCAAAGCGCTCCTGCAGCAGGCCCATCGTGGTCGCAAAGCTGGCCTCGGAGCGCGACAGGCGGTTTACGAACACCGCACGCGCCAGGCGCAGGTCCTCGGCGGCATACCAGAGCTTAACCGTCGTAGGCTGCGGGCCGGCCTCGGCGTCGACCACAAACAGAGCCGTCTCGCAAACACTCATCGCGGCAAAGGCGTCGCCGATAAAATCGGGGTAGCACGGGGCATCGAGCACATTGATGCGCGCGCCCTTCCAGTCGATCGGCGCGATGGTCGTCGAGATGGAGAATGAACGCTTGACCTCTTCAGGGTCATAGTCGAGCGTGGGCTTGGTACCGTCGTGGCCGCCCAGGCGGGCGGTCTTGCCGGAAAGGTGGAGCATGGCCTCGGCGAGTGAAGTCTTGCCCACCCCGCCTTGGCCTACGAGCACCACGTTCCTTACATTGCCGGTCTTGGGAGCACCCATGATGACCTCCTTGCAGGGCCGCGCGCAATGCGCGACGCCAACGGGGAGAGTTCGCGGTCGGTGCCATCCCGGGAGCAGCATGGTCGGCAACCGAGCCGACTCACCCTCCAAATGTCCTATGCCACCACCCTACCCTCACGGGCGGCCGTCCATGCATACCTTTCGGCGCACGTATGAATACAGGCGGCGAGAGGAAGAGACAAGCTTGTGAGGCGATTATTGAACCCCGTCGATGCAAACAAAAAGCCGCCACAGACCGTAAGACCTGCGACGGCTTCGCCTCAATTAATAGTTGAGTAAATACCTGAGCCTATCCCTCGATACGGCTCAAGAACTCACGGGTGCGCTGCTCACGCGGATGGTCGATGACCTGCTCGGCAGGGCCCTCCTCGACAATGCGGCCGCCATCCATAAAGACCACGCGGTCGGCAACATCGCGCGCAAACTGCATCGCGTGGGTCACGATTACCATCGTCATATTCTGCGCGGCAAGGTCTTTAATGACACGCAGCACCTCGGCCGTCAGCTCGGGATCGAGTGCCGAGGTCGGCTCGTCAAAGAACAGGATCTCCGGATCGAGCGCCAAGGCGCGGGCGATACTCACACGCTGTTGCTGGCCACCCGAAAGCTCACATGGCACCTTGTTCTCGTTGCCCGTAAGCCCCATCTGCGCGATCAACTCGCCCGCACGAGCTTCCGCCTGCTCGCGCGGGCGCTTAAGCACGCGGATCGGCGCGTCGATGATGTTTTTCATCACGGTATAGTGCGGGAACAGGTTGTAATTTTGGAACACCAGACCGAATCGCGAGCGCGCCTGCTTGGGCACATCGCCCTTCGCATAGACCGCGCCCGAACCCGCATCCGTCGCAACGGCAAGGTCACCAAACGAGAGCGAGCCTCCGTCGAGTGTCTCGAGCAGCGTGGCACACCGCAGCAGCGTGGACTTGCCGCCACCCGAAGGCCCGATAATCGCCACGACCTCGCCACGCTTCACCTCAAGCGAGATATCCTTGAGCACCTCATTGCCGCCAAACGCCTTACGTGCGTTTTCGATTTTCATCACTGAGTTAGTCATGATAATAGTCCAGCTTCTTTTCGGCGGCGCCCAGCAGCATCTCGACCACAAAGTTAAAGACCCAGTAAATCAGCGCCGCGATCGCAAACGGCACCATACTCACCTGCGAGGCGACCAGCGCCTTGGCCGTCGAGAACATCTCACCCACGCCAATGGCAAACGCCAGCGACGTGTCCTTGACCAGCGTGATAATCTCGTTGCCCATCGCCGGCAGAATACGCTTGGCGACCTGCGGCATCACGATATACAGAAACGTCTGCACGCGCGAATAGCCCAGCACCTCGGCGGCCTCGTATTGACCGCGCGGAATGGACTGCAAGCCCGAGCGATAGATCTCGGCAAAGTAACCGGCGTAGTTGATGATGAACGCCACGACGCACGCCGTCCACTTGGAATCGGGCGTGAGCGAAATGCCAAACACGTAGTACGGGGCAAAGTAGATGGCAAACATCTGCAGCATGAGCGGCGTACCGCGCATGACCGAAATGTAGATGCGCGCAATCCAGCGAAGCGGCGCGATTTTGCTCATGCGCATAAACGCCACGGGAATTCCCAGCGGAATCGACCCCAACAGCGTCAGCACAAACAACTGCAAACTGACCAAGAAACCCTGGCCAAGCATCTGCATCATGACCTGAATAGACATTACTTGAGCACCCAATTATCGAAAGACAAACCATAGCTTGAATATTTATCGCAGAGGTCCTTGACCGTGCCGTCCTCGTAGAGCGCCTTGAGCGACTCGGCTACAGCATCGGCCGACTTGGTGTCGCCCTTCTTAAAGCCAACGGCGTAGTGCTCGCTGGACAGCGGCTCATCAAGCTGCGTATAAGCATCGGGCTTGGCGGCAAGCTGATACTGGGCAATCGAAAGGTCGCAAGCCACGGCATCGACCGCGCCGCTCTCGAGCTGCATAAAGGCCGTGTTGTACTCGCCGATCGTGTCGAGCGTGGCAAACGTCGCTGCCAGATCCTTCTGGTCACCCTCAAGCACGTCCTGCGCAGCGGAATCAGTCTGGGTAATCACAGTCTTGCCGGCAAGATCGTCCCAGCCCTTGATGCCCGCATCCTTCTTGACCACCAGCACCTGCTCGTTGAGCATGTACGGCTCGGAGAACGTGTAGTCGTCCTCGCGGCCCTCCATGGTAAAGCCGTTCCAGATGCAGTTGATGGCGCCCGAGTTAAGCAGCGTATCCTTGGCGTCCCAGTCGATGGCCTCGTATTTGACCTCCCAGCTCTGCTTATCGGCAACAGCCTTGGCCAGATCGAGGTCAAAACCAGTGTACTCGCCGTCGTCGCCCACAAAGCCGTACGGAGGATAGGACTTATCAAAGCCCACCACGAGCTTCTTGGACTCCGCAGCACCCTTCACATCCTTGGCCGCGGCAGAGCCTGCAGCGGAGCCCTTGCCGGCACCACCGCCGCAGCCGACAAGACCAAGGCCAAGCACCGTAGCGAGCGAGCCGGCTAGACCAACAAACTGACGACGAGACATATCGGTGTTCATGGTATTCCCCCTTGATGGCACTTTAGTTAGATAAAGTGAGTCATGTAACGTTCAGAATCATACACTTTAGTGAGATGGAGTACAAGGGAGGGTTTGCCCGGCGCGGGCGGGGAGCGGCGCGTAATTAAGTTTCCTGCTCTACAGTCCTGCGCAAGACGGAAAGCACATTAAGTGCTTTCCTTTGCGTGCGGAACTCGCGATAAACTTAATTACGCGCCGCTCC
>DBFAHJ010000096.1:0-11374 GCA_048227095.1 Collinsella aerofaciens
ATACCGAGGAGAACCCCAAGACGGTCGGCGAGTTCGCCGATACGGTCGAGGCGGCATTGGAGAAGTAGAGATGCTCAAGACTCCTCTCTGCGATCTGCTCGGCATCGAAAAGCCCGTGTTCCAGGGCGGTATGGCCTGGATTGCCGATGCCTCGCTGGCGTCCGCAGTGTCCGAGGCGGGTGGCTTAGGCATCATCGCGGCCATGAACGCCGACGCCAACTGGCTTCGCGACCAGATTCATGAGCTGCGCGCCAAGACGGATAAGCCCTTTGGCGTCAACGTCATGCTCATGAGCCCGTTTGCCGACGAGGTCGCGCAGGTCGTGATTGACGAGCGAGTGCCGGTCGTCGTGACGGGCGCCGGCAATCCCGCCAAGTACATGAAGGCGTGGAACGAGGCGGGCATCAAGGTCATCCCGGTCGTTGCCTCGGTGGCGCTGGCGCGTCTCGTGGCGCGTCGCGGGGCCACGGCGGTTGTTGCCGAGGGTACCGAATCGGGCGGCCATATTGGCGAGACCTCGACGATGGCACTGGTGCCGCAGGTCGTCGATGCGGTCGACATTCCCGTTGTGGCCGCCGGCGGTATTGCCGACGGCCGCGGCGTGGCGGCCGCCTTTATGCTGGGCGCCGAAGGCGTGCAAGTGGGTACGCGCTTTCTGGTCGCAGACGAGTGCACCGTCTCGGAGCAGTACAAAGAGATGGTCCTGAAGGCCAACGACACTTCGACGCGTGCGACCGGTCGCTCGACGGGACATCCAGTGCGCGCCCTCAAGAGCCCCTTCACCAACGCCTATGCCAAGAGCGAGGGTTCCGGCGCGAGTGCCGAGGAGCTCGGTGCTATGGGAACCGGTGCGCTGCGTAAGGCCGCCAAGGACGGCAACTACGAAGAGGGTTCGTTTTTGTGTGGACAGATTGCCGGCATGGTCAACGAGCGCCAGAGCGCACGCGAAATCGTTGACGACCTGGTCGATGGCGCCGAGCACGTCCTGAAGGGTGCGTGCGCATGGGTGGCGTAGCGTTTTTGTTTGCCGGCCAGGGTGCCCAGCACCCCGCGATGGGCGTCGACTTGATCGAGACATCGCCGGCGGCTGCCGAGGTGTTCGCCATTGCCGATGAGGTGCGCCCGGGGACGAGCGAGCAGTGCCGGAGCGCCTCCAAGGAGGAGCTCTCGCAGACCGAGAACACGCAGCCTTGCGTGTTCGTGCACGACCTGGCAGCGGCTGCCGCCCTGCGTGAGCGCGGCGTGGTACCTGCCGCCTGTGCGGGATTCTCGCTGGGCGAGGTCGCCGCGCTCACCTTTGCGGGGGCGTTCGATACGCGAGCGGGCTTTGAGCTCGTGTGCGAGCGCGCGGCGCTGATGGCCGCGGCTGCCGAGCGCCATCCGGGCGGCATGCGCGCCGTCATCAAGCTCGATGCGGCGCAAGTCGAGGGCCTGGCAAAACAGGCCGGCGAGGACTGCTGGCCAGTCAACTACAACAGCCCACAGCAGACGGTTGTGGCCGGAGCGCCCGAGGCGCTGCAGGAGCTCGACGTCCTAGTAAAAGAGGCTGGCGGCCGCGCCATGAAGGTCGCGGTGTCGGGTGCATTTCATAGCCCCTATATGGCCGAGGCGACCTGTGGCCTTGCCGCATATATTGAGGCCGGTCACGCGCCGTCCCCGTTGCTCATTCCTGTTTTGGCAAATATGACAGCGGCGCCCTATCCGGCGGATCCCCAGACGGCATCGGATGTCTTGGCCAATCAGGTGAGCCATGCCGTACGCTGGGTCGATACGCTGCATGCTCTGCAGGATCAAGGCATCGACACATTTATTGAGGTCGGCCCCGGCAAAACGCTGTCCGGCCTGGTCAAGCGTACGCTGAGCGACGTTCGTGTGTATTCGTGCGAGACGGCCGAGCAGGTCGCAGCTATTGCCGACGAGCTCGCATAGTCCACAGGGCTGTAACCCGAAAGGAATGACATGGGCAACTTGAACAATGGCGCGCTCGAGCGCAACGACTCACGTCGCGTGGCACTGGTCACGGGCGGCTCGCGGGGTATCGGCCGCGCCTGCGCTATCGGTCTGGCGGAGGATGGCTGCGATATCGCCGTCGTCTATGCCGGCAGCGTCGATGCGGCGCGCGAGACGTGCGACGCCTGCGAGGCGGCTGGCGCCACGGCGCGCTCATATCAATGCGACGTGGCCGACCCCGCTGCCGTCAACGCGTGCGTGGAAGCGGTCCTCAACGACTTTGGCTCCATTTGGGCGCTCGTCAACAACGCTGGCATCACCCGCGATGGCCTGCTCATGCGCATGGGCGATGACGCCTTCGATCGCGTGCTCGATGTCAATCTTAAAGGAACGTTTAACACGACGCGCGCGCTCACCAAGACCTTTATGCGCCAGCGCGGCGGCTGCGTCGTCAACATGAGCTCGGTCGTGGGCCTGATGGGCAATGCCGGGCAAGCCAACTACGCTGCCTCCAAGGCGGGCGTGATCGGCCTGACCAAGGCGGTGGCGCGCGAGCTTGCGCCCCGCGGCGTACGAGTGAACGCGGTTGCCCCCGGGTTTGTCGAGACGGATATGACGGCAAAGCTCTCGGAGAAGGTGCGTACGGTAACCGAGGAGCAGATTCCCCTTAAGCGTATGGCGCGCCCCGAGGAGGTGGCCGGCGTAGTGCGCTTTCTGGCGAGTGATGCGGCTGCCTACATTACGGGTGAGGTCGTGCGCGTCGACGGCGGAATGGCGATGTAGAAACCAGGGCCGAAGAACGGCTTGGATGAGGAGACCATGATGGAACAGAGAGTTGCAATCACCGGTATCGGTGCCGTGTCGCCGCTCGGCAACACCGCGCTTGCCACCTGGGCGGCAATGTGTGCTGGCACGTGCGGCATCGGCCCGATCACGCACTTCGATACCGATGCGTTTGCCGTCAAGGTGGCAGCCGAGGTCAAGGGCTTTGACGGCAACGAGTACTTTGGCAAGCGTGACGCCAAGCATCTCGACCCCTGCGTTCAGTTTGCGATGGCGGCTTCGGACGAAGCCATGCACGATGCGGGCTTTGATGTCGAAGGCGCCATCGATCGCGAGCGCCTGGGCGTCTACGTGGGCTCGGGCGTGGGCGGCATGACGACGCTCGTCGACAACGTCCATACGATTGCCGAACGTGGGCCCCGCCGCGCATCGCCCTATATGATCGCGATGATGATCCCCAACATGGCATCGGGCAATATCGCAATCCGCCACAAGGCAAAGGGCCCGACCCTGCCCGTGGTGACCGCGTGCGCAACCTCGGCCCATGCGGTGGGCGAGGCGTTCCGCGCCATAAAGCACGGCTATGCCGACGCGATCCTCGCGGGCGGCGCCGAGGCCGCAATTATCCCCGATGCCGTTGCGGGCTTTACGTCCTGCCGCGCATTGACCACCAACCCTGATCCCGCGACGGCTTGCCGCCCGTTCGATGCAGACCGCGATGGCTTTGTGATGGGCGAGGGCGCCTGCGTGCTCGTGCTCGAGAGCATGGAACATGCGCAGGCGCGCGGTGCGCACATTTATGCCGAGGTCGTGGGCTACGGCAACACCGATGATGCCTATCACATCACGAGCCCTGATCCCGAGGCTGCCGGCATTGCCCGCGCGATATCGCTGGCGGTGACCGAGGGCGACGTCAGGCCTTCCGAGGGCCTCTACATCAATGCCCACGGCACATCGACCAAGCTCAACGATTCGTCCGAGACGGCGGGCATTAAGCGTGCGCTCGGCGAGGACGCGGCGCGCGCCGCGCACGTCTCGTCGACTAAGTCGATGACCGGCCACATGATCGGTGCCACGGGCGCCATCGAGGTCATGGCCTGCGCCATGGCGCTCGAGCAGGGCGTGGTGCCGCCGACCATTAACTACCACACGCCCGATCCCGCCTGCGATCTTGACTACACGCCCAATCGCGCGGTTCGCGCTGACCTTACCTGGGCGCTTTCGACCAACCTGGGCTTTGGCGGACACAACGCCGCCATCGCGCTGCGTAGATATACGAGGAGCTAGAGCATGGATTCCAAAAGACTTGCCGAGATAGCCGATGTTATGGAGGACCGCGGCCTCACGCGCGTACGCGTTGAGGAGCCCGATGGCACCGCGGTCGAACTCGAGCGCGCGAGCGCCGCACAGCCGGTTGCCGTGCCCATGCCCATGCCGAGCGCTATGGCCGCTCCAGTTGCAGCTCCCACAGTCGCGCCTGCCGCACCGGAGCCCGCCGCGCAGACACCTGCCGCCGCACCGGAGCCCAAGGGCACCGAGGTGACCGCTCCCATGGTCGGCGTTTTCTATGCTGCCCCGGCGCCGGGCGACGAGCCGTTTGTGCACGTGGGCTCTAAGGTCAAGGCCGGCGAGACGCTCTGCATCATCGAGGCCATGAAGGTTCTCAACGAGGTAACGGCAGAGGCAGACGGCGAGGTGCTCGAGATCTGCGTGGCCGACGGCGACCTCGTGGAGTTTGGCAGCTGCCTCATGAGGATCGGATAGGTGATATCCATGAACAAAGAAGAGCTTAAGGAACTGTTGCCGCATCGCGAACCGATGCTTTTGCTCGACGAGGCCGAGCTGGTGGGCGACGAGGCCCACGGCAAGATCACGATTACGGGCGACGAGTACTTTTTGCAGGGGCATTTTCCGGGAAACCCGGTGGTCCCCGGCGTGATTCAGTGCGAGATGCTCGCCCAAAACTGTTGCGTGCTGCTGATGGGCGATGAGGAAGCGCGCGGCGCGACGCCGTTCTACACGAGTCTGGACAAGGTGCGCTTTAAGCGTCCGGTGCGCCCGGGCGACACGGTTGATCTGGTGTGCACCATCACGCGTGCGCGCGGGCCGTTCCGCTTTGCGACGGGTACTGCGAGCGTCAACGGTGAGGTTTGCTGCCGCGCCGATATGTCTTTTGCACTCATGCACGAAAGTTAAGGAAGGCTTCATGTTCGACAAAGTGCTCATCGCCAACCGCGGCGAAGTCGCGGTCCGTGTTATCCGCGCGTGCCGCGATATGGGCATCAAGACCGTCGCCGTTTATTCCACGGCCGATGCGGACGCGCTGCACGTGCAGCTTGCCGACGAGGCGTATTGCATCGGCGGTCCGCGTCTTGCCGAGAGCTACCTCAACGACGATGCTGTGCTCACCTGTGCCGTAAAGTCGGGAGCTAAGGCAATTCATCCCGGCTATGGCTTTTTCTCCGAGAAGGCGAGCTTCGTGCGCGACTGCGACAAGTATGGCCTGGCGTTTGTTGGTCCTTCGGCCAAGGTGATCGACAGCATGGGCGACAAGGACGCCGCACGTCGAACGGCTGCCGCGGCGGGCGTGCCCATCGTGCCGGGCTGCGATTTGCTCAAAAGTCCCGAGGAGGCAACGGCCGAGGCTGAGCGCATTGGCTGCCCCGTGCTTATTAAGGCGCGTGCGGGCGGCGGCGGTCGCGGTATTCGTAAGGTCGAGCGCGCGGAAGATGCGGCAAAGGCCTTTATTGAAGCACGCGCCGAGGGCGAGGCCGTTTTTGGCGACGGCGAGTGCTACATGGAGAAGTTCGTCGCGCCGGCGCATCACGTTGAGGTACAGATTATGGCCGATAAGCAGGGCCATGTGTTTTCGCTCGGCGAGCGCGAGTGCTCGGTGCAGCGGCGCAACCAAAAGCTAATCGAGGAGAGCCCCGCGCCGTGCCTCGACGGACACGACGACATTCGTGCTCGCATGCACAAGGCAGCGCGTGACCTGGCTCGTGCCGTCGGCTACGAAGGAGCCGGTACCATCGAGTTCCTGTATTCGGACGACGGTAATTTCTACTTTATGGAAATGAACACGCGCTTGCAGGTGGAACATCCGGTTACGGAGTTTGTGACCGATACCGACTTGGTCAAGTGGCAGCTGCGCGTGGCAGCCGGCCAGCCTCTGCCCTTTGAGCAGGAGGACATGCCGGTCCGCAACCACGCCATGGAGTGCCGCATCAATGCCGAAACGCCGGACTTTCTGCCGTCATGCGGAACGGTCACCGCGTTGCGTGTGCCGGGTGGTCCGCGCGTGCGCTGGGATTCCGCCATGTTTGCCGGTGCGAAAGTTCCGCCGTACTACGACTCCATGCTCGGCAAGCTCATCGTGTGTGCGCCCACGCGTGACGGCGCCATTCGCAAGATGCGCTCGGCCCTGGGCGAGCTCGTGATTGAAGGCGTGAGCGAAAACAGCGAGCTTCAGCTCGACGTGCTGGCAAACGACGAGTTCTTGTCGGGCATGTATCACACCGATCTGATGGGGCATCTCTATGCTGATGAATAGAAAAGCGAAGACGGTCAACGTCCTCGAGGGACCGATGACCGAGTCGTGCGCCGAGTTTCCCGCGCGCCACGTGTTTATCAAGTGCCCGGAGTGCCGCCGTGTGATCGATGAGGCGCGCCTGCACGACAACCTCGAGGTCTGCCCTCGTTGCGGCAAACACTTTCGCGTGAGCGGGCGCGACCGCATGCGCATGACGATTGACGAGGGCACGTTTGAGGAATGGGATGCCAGTCTGGCGCCGGAGGACTTCCTTTCGTTTCCCGGCTATGCCGACAAGCTCAAGAGCGTGAGCGAACGTTCGGGCGAGCGCGATGCCGTTGTGTGCGGCAAGGGCAAAATCTGCGGTTGCGATACGGCGCTCTTCTTTATGGACGCCAACTTTATGATGGGCTCGATGGGTTCCGTGGTGGGCGAGAAGATCTGCCGCACATTTGAGCGTGCGACCGAGCTGGGACTGCCGGTCGTTGGCTTTACCGTATCGGGTGGCGCCCGCATGCAGGAGGGCGTGACCTCGCTCATGCAGATGGCCAAAATCTCTGCGGCGGTTAGGCGCCATAGCGAGGCGGGCGGCCTGTATATCACGGTGCTCACTGACCCCACGACCGGAGGCGTAACCGCGAGCTTTGCCATGGAGGGCGATATTATCCTGGCCGAGCCCGATGCCCTGACGGCATTTGCCGGCCCGCGCGTGATCGAGCAGAACATGCACAAGCGCCTGCCCAAGGGATTCCAGCGCTCCGAGTTTTTGCTGGAGCACGGCTTTTGCGATGCCGTTGTACCGCGTGGCGAGGTTGCGCTCACGGTAGGCGAGCTGCTGGCGCTGCACGAAGGGCACGCGCCCGGCCTGGGGGCACCGCACGAGATTGTGCATACGGGCCGCCGCGGCAAAAAGCTGGGACATTTGTTCAAGCGCTCGGCCGCACCAAAAACCGCGCTCGAGATTGTCAAGCAGACCCGCTCGGCAGATCGCGCCACGGCAGGCGAGATGATCTCGCTGGGCCTGGATGGATTTGTGGAGCTGCACGGCGACCGCTACTTTGGCGACGACGCCGCTGTGGTGGCTGGCATTGGCTGGAAAGACGGGCGCCCCGTAACGGTCATCGCCATCGAGCGCGGCACCACGACCAAAGAGCGCATGCGTCGCAACTTTGGCATGGCACATCCCGAGGGCTACCGCAAAGCGCGTCGCCTTATGCGCCAGGCCGAAAAGTTTGGTCGACCGGTTCTGTGCCTGGTCGATACTTCGGGCGCGTTTTGCGGCATCGGTGCCGAGGAGCGCGGCCAGGGCGAGGCGATTGCTCAGAATCTCATGGAGATGAGCGGCCTTAAGACACCGATTGTCTCGGTGGTGACAGGCGAGGGCGGCTCTGGTGGCGCGCTGGCGCTGTCCGTGGCCGACCGCATCCTGATGCTCTCGAGCTCGGCCTATTCAGTCGTGAGCCCCGAGGCCTGTGCGTCGATCCTGTGGAAGGATACCGAGCGTGCGGATGAGGCCGCCGAGGCGCTTAAGCTCACGGCCCCCGATCTGCTGGCGCTCGGCATCATCGACGGCATTGTTGACGATAAGGGCCTGTCGCATGAGGAGATCGCCGGTGCCGTCATGTCCTCGGCATTTGATGCCTTCGATACGCTTGGGCAGCTCGACGACGCGACCCTCACAAACCTCCGCTACGAAAAGTACCGCGCAATCGGTCGATACCGCACGATGTGACAAAGGGACAGCCCGCATGTCATATTGGGAAAGGCGTTCCATGCTACAAGTTTCTAACACCTCGTTTACAACGTCGGTTTCATCAAACGCCATGGCCGTGGTGGACTATCTGTCCAAAAGCATGATGTCGGCGCTGCCGTTTATTGTCTGCGCGGCGTTGTTCCGCACCGTCGCTGTCATTATGGGCGAAGGCATGCTGGGCCTGTGGTCTGCCGATTCCGATATCTATCGCCTGTTCTACAGTTGGCTCTATAACGCCGGCTACTACTTTTTGCCCATTTATCTTGGTTGGGCGGCCGCCCGCCAGCTCGGTTGCTCGGAGCAGCTGGGCATGATGCTGGGCGGCGTATTGATTGCACCCGATTTACTCAAGCTTGTCGATGCCGCATCGACGACGGGGGCATCGATGACTTCCGTGTATGGTCTGCTTCCTGCGCCGGTCAACGATTACACGACGACTGTTATTCCGGTTCTCATTTCGATGCCCGTGCTATGGCGAGTGGAGTGTTTCTTTAAGCGCGTTATCCCTAAGGCCGTGGCGTTTTCGTTTGTTCCGTTTGCGACCATGCTCGTCATGGTTCCGGTTTCGCTGTGTATTACGGCACCGGCGGGCAGCTATCTGGGCATGCTGTTGGGCCAGCTTATGTTTATGCTTGGCAATTCCGGTGGCATCGTGTCGCTGCTCACGCTCATGGGGCTTGCCGCGGGCTGGGAGTTCCTAAAGATAGCGGGCGTCAGCAACGTCGTTCTATCGCTTGCGTACGCGCAGTTTATGAGTGTGGGAACGGATTCGTGCATCCTGATTGCCGCGACGATGGCGACGTTCGCCGTTTGGGGCATGCCTTTTGGCGCGTCGCTCCGCGTTGCGGATAAGGACGAGAAGGCGCTCATGCTGGGCTACTCAATCTCGGGTGTTCTTGGCGGCGTAAGCGAGCCGGCGCTGTACGGTTGCGGCTTTAAATATGGCAGGTGCCTGACGTGCATGGCCATTGGCGGCGCCGTCGGAGGCCTTGTTGCGGCCGTGGGCCACGTTACGGCCTATACCATCGGCATGACGAATGTCCTTATGGTCATTGGCTTTGCCACGGGCGGCATCTCGAACCTGCTGTGGTGCTGCGCTGCCGGCGGTGTGGCATTTGCGGTGTCTGCGGCGCTGAGCTACTGCTTTGGCGTGGTGCCGGCGAAGGGACAGACGACGGGGGACGGAGCCGATTCACCCGAAACCTCGAAGAGCGTGGCCGAAGTAAGCGCGTAAACCTGTGCGACACAAGGACGATTCCTTTGCCATATTCCAAGGCCGTGGCCCGTGTGGGTTGCGGCCTTTTTTGTATCTGGGGGACAAAGTGGCTACACTACAATCCGTTTGAGCAATAGATATATAGGTAGTACCGTGGGGGCGGATGTAGATGGTCGAGTGGATTGTTAAGCGTGCGCAGGGCGACCGTGCGCGCGTGGGCACGTTGACGGGCGTGGTGTGTATTCTCGCCAATGTGGCACTATGCGCTGCGAAGGGCGTAATTGGCGTGCTGTCGGGATCGGTTTCGATTGTGGCGGATGCCATGAACAACCTGTCCGATGCCAGCTCGAATATCGTGAGCGTGCTGGGCTTTAAGCTGGCGAGCAAGCCGGCCGACCCCGAGCATCCTTACGGCCACGGTCGCTACGAGTATCTCTCGGGTTTGGTCGTGGCGGCGCTCGTGCTGCTTATTGGCATCGAACTGGTGAAGTCCTCGGTGGAGCGTATTGTCAACCAGGAGCCTGTCGAGTTCTCGCTTGCCCTGGTGGCAGTCCTGGCACTTTCGATGGTTGTAAAGCTGTGGATGGCGGCCCTCAACCAAAAGCTCGGCGATCGCATTGAGTCCGAGACGCTGCATGCGACCGCGCAGGATTCCAAGAACGATGTCCTTGCCACAGGCGCCGTGTTGGCGTGCGCAATTGTTTCGCAGGTGACGCACATCAATCTTGACGCATGGGTCGGCCTTGCCGTTGGCGCCTATATTGGCTGGAGCGGTTTTGAGCTCATCCAGGATACGGTGAGCCCGCTTTTGGGCCAGTCGCCCGATCCTAAGCTGGTCAAGCACATTCGAGACAAGATCATGAGCTATCCCGGCGTTTTGGGCGTTCACGATTTGATGGTTCACGACTACGGCCCGGGCAGGAAGTTTGCAAGTGCGCATGCCGAGATGGCGGCCGAGGACAGCCCGTTGGAAAGTCACGACACGCTCGATAACATCGAGCAGTCGTTTAGGGACGAAGACGGCATGATCGTTACGCTTCACTACGATCCCATCGTGACCGATGACCCCAAGCTGGCGAGCATGCGCTTGCGCATTCACGCCATGGCCCAGGAGATCGATAGCCGCCTCTCGATTCATGACCTGCGCTGCGTGCCGGGTCCTACGCACACCAACGTGATCTTTGACTGCGTGCGTCCCTCGGATCTGCAGATGAGTGCCGAAGACGTAAAGCACGCGCTGACACAACGGGTCGAATCGGAATATCCCAAGTCGATTGCCAAGATTACGATCGACGAAGACTACGTAGGGCATACCCACGAGTAAGGCTATGCCGGCAAAGCAGGTTATGCAGAAGGGGAGAGCATGAAGAAGCTGTATCTACTCCGCCACGGTCAGACGGAGTTCAACGTCAAAAAGCTGGTCCAGGGCCGCTGCGATTCACCGCTCACCGACTTAGGCCGTCAGCAAGCCGGGATGGCAGCCGCATGGCTCAAAGCCCACGGCGTCGTCCCCGACAAAGTGGTCTCATCACCTTTGGGCCGAGCCATGGACACGGCAAGTCTCGTCGCATGCGAGCTCCTCGGCCCGGACGCAGCAGTCGAGCCCTGTGAAGGCATTATCGAGCGCAGCTACGGCACCTTCGAAGAAGGCCCCCACGACGCCCTGCCCACCGACGTCTGGGATCCAGGCGAGGACTTAATCCCATTCGGAGGAGAAGGAAGCCAGGCACTGCAAGAGCGCATGGTAGACACCCTCACCAATATCATGGGCGCCGAGGGCATCGAAACCCTCCTAGCAGTAAGCCACGGCAGCGCCAGCCGCCAATTCATCAAGGCTGCAGCCCCAGAGGGCTTCGGGCTCCCAACAAAACTCCCCAACTGCGCCATCATGATCTTCGATTTTGATGAGGCAAAGCCACAAGCAGAAGGCGAGTCAATGCAACGCAAGTTCACCCTCCAGCAAATAGTGGATCCCCAACAAAGTAATTAGCTGAGCGAGCAGAGTTAAGCAGACATCACCGTGGCGTTCCCAGTGTGCGGCGGAGGGGGCGGGCCTGAGACATATTAAGGTTGTCGCGAGTTCCGCACGAACAGGAGAGCACTTAATGTGCTCTCCGTCGTGAGCAGGACTGTAGAGCAGCAA
>DBFAHJ010000097.1:0-9159 GCA_048227095.1 Collinsella aerofaciens
TGCCGCCAACGGGGATGCCATTGTCCGCGATTGCCTCGCCAGCAAAAAGCTCTATCCGCTGGTGACGACCACCTGCGCGCCCACGCAGATCGAGGGTGGCAGCACCGGCGCCAACGTAATGCCGCAGGATATGTGGGCCAATATCAACTTCCGCATGCTCGAGGGTACGAGCGTGGCCGATGTCGTGGCCTGCTGCCGCGAGGCCGTTGCCACCGCTGGGCTCGCCGGCCGAGTCGAGGTCGAGCTGGGCCCCGGCAGCTCCGAGCCCTCGCCGTCCCCGCGCATCGGTGGACCGGGGCTCGAGGCCGTCCGCGCCATCGCCGCCCGCTATTTCCGTGATCCCAAGCCGACGGAGGAAAACGGATCGTCTGCGGTGGGCCAAGAGCCGATGAGCATCGTGCCCTCGACCGTGATTGGCGCAACCGATGCCGCCAACTACCAGCGCATTTGCCGCGAGTGCATCCGCTTCTCCGCCTTTGTGGTCGACGATGACGAATGTGACCGCGGTGTCCACGGCACCAACGAGCGCATCACCCGTCGCGCCTACCTCCAAGGCATCCGCTTCCTCATCGCCCTGCTCCACACGCTCTAGAATGTGACAAAGGGACTGAGCCGATTTCATCGGTAATGAGACAAAAACTGTCATAGAAAAAGACTAAGATATCTTAAGAGACATATGCCGGGCTTGGTATTCCTTGAACGACTGCGGGCATGTGCCAGACTGCCTCGGCCCCCCGGGGAGTGCCCGGGCAGGTCGCCGTGTGACTGGGGAGGAAATTATGCAGGAGCTCAGAGAGATGACGTCTCGACTCGTGAATATTGCTACCGGGGGGGGGTGTCTAAGCAGGGAACTTCCTGGTGAACATCGGCCGCGCGAGCGGTGGTCCGTCATGTCTTATGGCCGCCGTCGTGGGCTGCGCCCGGTTTCGCCATATGCGATTGTTCTGGCCCTCGCCGTCGCGCTGACGGCGAGTTTCTTCCTGCCGCTTCGTGCCGAGGCGGCGATCTCCGACCACACGGTTCCGACGACCTCGCCCTCGGGGACGACGATCAACCTGTTTGATTACTGGGTGAATCCCGATGACCATCTGTCGGTTTCCGGCAGCGGCGGCGTCAACGCAGGCCACAAGTTCCAGTTTAACGACGGCAAGGGTGATGGGCCGCTCAACCAATGGACGGGCGGCACGAGCCCGCGGCCCGGCATCGTCAACAACACGCTTTCAGACGGCTACCCGAAGCTTTCCGAAGCCTTGGGCGACGAGTCCCTCCGCTACCTGTTCGATTCCTCTGCCCAGACCGGCAAGACGTCCCATTTTGGCGTGACGGGCCTCCTCAAGGTTCAGGGCGGCTACTACGTCTATGACAGCTCCGAAAACTACGCAGCCTAC
Organism: Collinsella aerofaciens; assembly: GCA_048227095.1. GTDB lineage: Bacteria > Actinomycetota > Coriobacteriia > Coriobacteriales > Coriobacteriaceae > Collinsella > Collinsella aerofaciens_CF. Next base: position 1,389 of record DBFAHJ010000097.1, read on the forward strand.
AACGCTGACAAGAATGCCTTCGACATCTATGGCACCTGGGGCATTGACAAAGTGGGCGATTCGTCCCACCAGGGTCAGTTCTTCCCGTTCGACGCGGCAGACAAGGTGTTCAAAGAGGAAAACGGCCAGCTCGTCCAAACCGGCATCAAGGCAGACAACACCGGTGATTCGCGCTACAACGGCGGCAAACCCGTCAACCACCACTTCGGTCTCTCAATGTCCACGCGATTCGTGCAGCCCAAGGGCGGCCTGACGAACAATAATAATGACATGACCTTCGAGTTCGCCGGCGATGATGACGTCTGGGTGTTCATCGATGATGTCCTCGTGGGTGATATCGGCGGTATTCACAACCGCGCGAGTCTGAGCATCAACTTTCATACGGGCGACATTAAGGTAAACGACAATTACAACGGCACGCTGAAGAGCAAGTACCAGGAGGCGGGCAAGGCCGGCGACACGAGCTGGGAAGGCAACACCTTCGCCGACGACACCAACCACACCCTCAAGTTCTTCTACCTGGAGCGCGGCGCCACCGACTCCAACATGGAGCTCAAGTTCAACCTCGTGACGGTGCCCGAGTCCGACATCATAAAGTTCGACCAGGACGGCAAGTTCGTACAGAGCGCCGAGTTCGCGCTGTACAAAACAGACGAGAACTTTACAGATACGACCAATGACAAGAACGCGCTCCTCGGCTCCGGCACCACGGACGAGGCCGGCCACCTAACGCTCACGAACGACGATGACAACGGCGTCATCAACTTCGACGATCTCTACAACAAGAATCACGGTAACAAGTACTACCTCCTGAAGGAGACGCGCGTGCCGGAGGGATACCGCTCGAGTCTCACGGCGACAGGTGGCAGCATGCAGCTCGAGTACGTGCCCGCGAGCGCTGAGAACGGCGCGGGCGGCGTCATCATCAACCGCGGCGGTATGGATGCGGACAGCGTCGTGTGGAAGACTGGTGCGTTTGCCGGCGCGAAGGAGACCATCACCGCACCGGTGAACGTGTACAAGGCGGATGATGACCTGACGAAGTCCGACGAGACCGTCAACCTGAAGTCTGGCATACTGTTCGCTGTGGTGCTCAAGCGCGATAAAAGCGCAAACGCAGATATCAAAAATCAGAACAATTGGTACGCCGTGTCGGGCGACCCATCGACGGGAATGGGGTACACCCTCGCCGAGAAGCCGAGCAAGGCCGGCGCTATCGAGGCGGCGAAGAAGGACCTGCACGCCTTCACGCTCAACACGAGCGGCCAGTACCAGGTAGAGATTCAAAATCTGCCCGGTGACATCTCCAAGTACTACTACCTGCTGAGCGGTGATGCCCGCAAGGATGCCGAGTACACGGTGGCCATCTACCACACAACGGGGAGCTCCATCGCCAACGCGAAGCCCGAGAACACCGTCCACGTGTACAGCGACGGCATCGCAGACGGCACGAACTTCAAGCGGCAGTTCGCCACGCGCCTGCTCGTCACGAACATCCAGAACCGCCTGTTCGTGCAGAAGACCGATACCGAGGGTAAGCCCGTTGACGGGGCGAAGTTCGCCCTGTACACCTCCAGACAGGTGACAACAGACGCGAACGGCAAGGTCGTGCTCAAGGGCGAGCAGACCCCCTACGACACCCTGACGACGGGGTCGGTCGGCAACCCGGTCCCGCTCGAAGGTGCGGGCATATTCCCGAATACAAGCGCCGGTAACAGGCCGCTCGTGAATGGAACTTACTTCCTAAAGGAGGTCTCGGCTCCCAAGGGCTTCCTGCTTAACGATACGCTCACCAAGGTGATTGTGGACGATTACGGCGTCCATGCCGATGCTGGTACGGACGATGACGGCGTTTCGACGTTCGTGGGCCCGGGTGCGCTCATGAAGAGTCTGGGCCAGTTTGGCGCAGAGGGCGACATCGACAACACGCTCACGTGGATCAAGGGCCAGCGCCAGACGTCCGACGGGACGCTCGACGGCAACGACAACCTTTCCTGGAACAATGACGCCAAGGGCGGCGAGGATGAGGTGCACCTCAAGTACGGCGCCAACGGACGTGTCTACCAGTATGGGCCCACCGAGGAAGGCAAACCTTATCGCTTGGAGACCGAGACGGGCTGGATACGTATGGGCATCACGCAGGACGTGCCTGGTGACACTAATGCGAAGGGCGCCCGTGCCAATCTGGACGACATGAATTTGAACGCCCTGTTCACAGGTGCCACCTGCGTGCGCGTGGCGAACGAACGCGAGGCGAGCCTCGAGGTGACGAAGAAGGTTGCCCTGCCCGATGGCCTGACGGGCAATAAGGACGCGGAGTTCACCTTCAAGTTCACCGTGCCCACGACGGCGGGGAAGACGTACAAGGCCGCGGTGTTTGAGAACGCGGGGACCGCAAGCGAGAAGCAGGTCGGCAAAATGTTCGACCTCGAGAACGGCCGCGAGCAGACCATCACGGCCGACCAGACGATCCGCGTGTACGGTCTCGCCGAGGGTGACCAGTACGCGGTGCAGGAGCTGACCGATACGGACAAGATGCCGGCCGGCTTCACGCTGACCAAGCGCGAGCAGGGCGGCAACGCCCTGAGCGGCGAGGACGACAGCATCTCCGGCACGATTGCGAAGCAGAACGCCAACGGCACGTTGGCCGAAGCCAACAAGCTGGTATTCACGAATACCTACAGCGTAAAGCCGCCGGTGACGCTCACCAATGCGTTCTGGGCGCAGAAGGTGCTCCGGGGCCGTGACTGGAAGGATGGCGATAGCTTCAAGATTTACCTGCGCGCGGACAAGGGAACGCCGATGCCCGCCAGTGCCAAGGATGCGCCCGTGAGTGGTATGAAGCAGGTTGTGAAGACCGTCAAGAACGGGGACAAGTTCGACTTCGGCAATATTGAGTACGCCAAGCCCGGCACCTACACCTATCTCATTGCCGAGGCCACGCCGTCTCAAAACGACGCTAGCTGGCTGCCCGGGTTCGGGTATTCAAGCGCTTCCTACCGCGTCACGGTGACGGTGAAGGATAGCGGCGACGGCACGCTGTCGCAGCCGGCAGTCAAGATGGAGCAGACCTACACCGACGACGGCGTGAGCCATGAGGACAGCCCGATCGAGGTCGCTGACAAAATCGCCAAGATCACGAACGCCTATAACACCGATGAGGAGACCATCTCCTTCAACGTGCAGAAGACGTATGCCGACCAGTCCGGTGCAAATCCGCTTGTGAAGGATAAGTTCACGTTCCAGCTCGAGGCACTCGGCGGGATGAAGAATGATGCCGTGCCGAGTGGAGCCATCGATTTCGGCAAGCTCGCCACCTCCTACAGCGTCGGTGCCAGCAAGGTCCCCATGCCTAAGGGGTGCACGTCCACCACGACCACGGCGAAGAACGATGACGACGGTATCGCTGCGTTCCCGCAGATCACCTATACGATGGAGAGCGAGAACCTCACCTACGTGTACAAGGTGACCGAGGTCAAGGATTCCGATACATCGACGTCCAGTGGCATGGGCTACGACGATACGGTGTACTACGTGCTGGTGAAGAACCAGCAGGTTGATAACGAGTCTGGGACGGGTAAGTGCCTGTCCTCCACGGTCACGTATTGGAAGGCCGACGGCACGCAGCTGACGGACGCCAACGGATACATCCCGTTCAAGAACACCTACACGGTGACCCAAGCGACGTCGGCGCCGGTTAACGTGCAAAAGACGTTCACCGGGCGCGCGTGGGAGACGAGCGATGCGTTCGACTTCACCCTGACGCCGGCGGATGATGCGACGAGGGATGCGGTTAAAAACAAGGTCGTTACCCAGAGGAAGGCTACCGACTCCGATGAGACCGGCGATCTGACGACTAAGGTTGAGATCGCAGGCGCCGGTGACGCGACGCGTTCTGCAACCTTCGGTGCGGGCGACCTGGTGTTCACCAAGTCGGGCACGTATACGTTCAATGTGAACGAGACGAAGCCGACCGACGCGGATAAGACTGGTATTGCGTATGACGGCCATACGTCCACGGTGACGTACACAGTGACCGATATCGAGAACGGCAAGCACACCGGTAAGCTGACCGCGTCGGTTGCGTACGACAACAAGCAGGCGACGACGGATGCCGACCGGCAGGTGACGGACGCCGCCGCGTTCACCAACATCTATGCGGCCTCTGGTACCTACGCGGGCATCGATGTGACCAAGACTCTGGTTGGTACCCCGCTGAAGAATGGCATGTTCCCGTTCACCATCGAGGCGATGACGTATAACGGTACGACGGCCCCGGAGCCGGCTGATACCGATAAGTCGTTCAAGAACACCGTGGGCAAGGATGACGGTGACGATACGCAGACCGCCACGATGTCCGGCAAGCTGAAGATGAACTTCACGCAGCTGAGCTACAACAAGGTGTATGTGTACAAGGTGTCTGAGGCGCATGGCGCCAACGCTGGTGGATACACGTATGACACCGAGTACCCCGGTGACGCCTACGTGCTCATTGCGGTGAAGCCGAATCCGGACAACAAAGGCCAGCTCTACACCGAGACGACCATCGCGAAGGGCCCGGGCGTGACGGCGCTTGTTGGCGGGGGCGGCAACGTTGATGCGCTGACGGCCGAGGCGATTAAGGGCCTCGATACCACGACCAACTACGTGAAGACGGTCTCGAGTCGCAATGCGAAGCCCGCTACGCCTACCGTCCCGTTCAAGAACAGTTACAAGTCAGACGCCAGCGACGAGCTGACCCCGCAGGTGACGAAGAAGATCTCCGGTGTTGAGAGCACGGAGAAGGCGTTCTCGTTCACGCTGACCGCCACGGAAGAGACACAGCAGAAGATCGCCGCCGGCGACTTGGGTGTGTCGGACGACCTGGCGGGCGACGCGCACGCGGAGTCCAAGGCCACGAAGGACAAGATTATCAAGGACAAGGGCCAGACGGTCGACTTCTCGAATATGACGTTCAACAAGGCGGGCGAGTACACGTTCACGCTCACCGAGGTGCACAACGCTGATGATGATCCCGCAGCGGACGGCGTGCAGAACGCCGGCTGGACGATGGACGCCTCCGCTTACACCGCCACGGTGACGGTGGAGGACGTGGACGCCAAGCTGACCGTCACGGGCGTGACGGTGAAGAAGGATGGTGACGCTGAGGCCAAGCCCATCAAGGCTGAGGTCAAGGACGGCAAGGTGAACCTCGCCACCTTTACCAACAGCTATGCTGCGAAGGGTTCCGTGACCCTGGCGGCGAAGAAACGCTTTACGGGCGGTGCGCTCGCGGGGAACGACTTCTCGTTCGCTCTGTACAAGGGTGACAAGGCGGAAGGCACGCCCATTGAGACCGTCACGAACGACGAGAAGGGCAACATTACCTTCCAGCCCATCAACTACACCGAGGCAGGTGACTACGAGTACACCATCAAGGAAGTTACCGGTAACGACCAGACCATCGTCTACGACGGTCAGAAAGTGAAGGTCAAGGTCAGCGTTACCGATAACAAGAACGGCACGCTGGACGCGACCGTCACCTACGGCGGCGATAAGGCCGTGCCGACCTTCACCAACGTGAAGCCGACGACGGACGTTACCGTCGAGGCCACGAAAGTTCTCGCGGGCAAGGCGCTGACGGACGGCGCGTTCGCCTTCGGCCTGTACCAAGGCGACACGTCCACGGGTAATCCCGTCAAGATCGTCCAGAACGACAAGGAGGGCAAGATCAATCTTGCCCTCACCGGTCTGACCATCGGCGAGTACGACTACAAACTCAAGGAGGAGAACGTCGGTGCCGATCCGACTATCACCTACGACACCAAGGCGGTGAAGGTTCACGTCTCGGTGAAGGCGGAGGGCGACAAGGCGAAGGCGACCGTCACCTATGACGGCAAGAACGATGCCCCGACCTTCACTAACAAGTACCAGCCCGCCGAGACCTCGGTGGCGCTCACGGCGAAGAAGGCCTATGTGAAGCCCGACAACACGCCGGCCACGCTCAAGGGCGGCGAGTTCACCTTCGACCTGTACGAGGGCGACCTGACGGCTGAGCAGCTGAAGGGCAAGCAACCCATCCGGAGCGCCAAGAACAGCGAGGACGGCACCGTCACCTTCCCGGCCATCGACTACACCAAGGCCGGCGAGTACAAATACACCGTCGCGGAACAGGAGGGCGACCTGTCCCACGTGACCTACGACGCTACGGTGCACCATGCCGTGGTGAAGGTCATGGACAATGCCGGCAAGCTGGACGCCGCTGTTACCTACGATGGTGACAAGGCCAATGCCCCCACCTTCACGAACACCTACACCGCAAAGGGATCCGTGGAGCTGACGGCGACCAAGATCGTTGCGGTCGCGCCGGGCTTCACGCACGACACCAAGCTGAAGGGCGGCGAATACACGTTCGAGCTGAAGGACGCCGACGGCAAGGTGCTCGGCACCACGACGAACAAGGCCGATGGCACGGTGAAGTTCACGCGCAAGTTCACGCTCTCCAACCTGGGCGGCGCTGCGAGCAAGGACTTCACCTACACCATCGCGGAGAAGCCGGGCACGGAGCCGGGCATGGTCTACGACACCCATGCGCTCATCTACAAGGTGACGGTCGCGGACGATGGCACCGGCTCGCTGACGGCCACACCGCAGGTAACGAGTGGAGACAAGACCTTCACGAACACGTACCACCCGAAGGAGACCTCGGTAACGCTCAAGGCGACGAAGCGCTTCACGGGTGGCGAGCTCGCAGGGGGCGACTTCACGTTCCAGCTGCTCGACAAGGATGGCAACGTGATCCAGACCGTCCAGAATGACAAGGACGGCAAGGTCGCCTTCCAGGCAATCAGCTACGACACGCCGGGCGATCACGACTACACCATCAAGGAGGTTGCCGGCAACGACCCGACCGTCGTGTACGACACGAAGGACGTGAAGGTCCACATCAAGGTCTCCGATGAGAAGGGCGAGCTAAAGGCGACCGCCACCTACGACGGCGAGGCCGACGTTCCGACCTTCACCAACTCGAAGCCGACGACAGACGTTACCGTCGAGGCGACGAAGATCCTCACGGGCAAGGACCTGACGGCCGACGCGTTCACCTTCGGCCTGTACGACCAGGCCGGCAACGAGGTCGCCAAGGGCACCAACGACCGGGGCGGCAAGGTCGAGCTGGCCGTCAAGAACCTGAACCTGGGCGAGTACGACTACACGCTCAAGGAGGAGAAAGCCGGCCAGACCGTCGACGGCGTGGCCTACGACGCCAAGAAAGTCAAGGTCCACGTCAAGGTAGAGCAGAACCAGGGCGACAACAACAAGACGAAGGTGACCGTCACCTATGACGGTGCCGCTACGGCTCCCACCTTCAACAACACCTACGACGCAAAGGGTTCCGTAATCCTGACGGCGACCAAGACCATCAAGGTTGCGGACGGCTTCGACCACACGACGAAGCCCGCGGACGGCGAGTTCACCTTCGACCTGAAGGACGCTGCCGGCAACGTGCTCGACACCGCGAAGAACGATGCAAACGGCAAGGTCAGCTTCACGCGCGAGTTCCAGCTCTCCGACTTGGACGGCGCCGCGAGCAAGGACTTCACCTACAGCATCGTGGAGCAGCCGGGCGCGGAGCCGGGCATGGACTACGACGGCCATCCCCTCACCTATACGGTGACGGTCACGGACGGCGGGAACGGAGCACTGAATGCGAAGGCGATCGTGACGAGCGCATCCGGCTCGGATACCTTCACCAACACCTACCAGCCGGCCGCGACCGGCCTGGCCCTCGGTG
>DBFAHJ010000098.1:0-7060 GCA_048227095.1 Collinsella aerofaciens
TGGGAGCTTTCTCAACCAAAATGGCGGAGGAGGAGGGATTCGAACCCTCGTGACCTTATACAGGCCAAACGGTTTTCGAGACCGCCGCATTCAACCACTCTGCCACCCCTCCGCGTGGGGTAAAAACAAAGCAGGCTCGAAGGCCTGCTTTGGAATTAACTGGCGGAGAGTCAGGGATTTGAACCCTGGAGACGCTTTTGACGCCTACACGATTTCCAATCGTGCTCCTTCGGCCACTCGGACAACTCTCCGTTAAATGCGAAAGTCAGTATACACGAGGAATCGCAAAGTGCAAACAGAAAAGTTGGCATTTTTTAAAACGCTTGGCCGCGTTTGGCGTTGCAGCGGGGTTTGAGATGCCAAAAAACGGCTTCCGACCAGCGTAGTTGATCAACTCAATTGTTCAAAAGGGGTATTTATAAGCGATTTGGCAATGAATTTAAAAATCTTTGGGTGGTGCTGTGGGCCACTGGTATGCATTTTGCGACCACAACCATGCGCCCGTTGACCTGCGACTTGGCTCAGCTTGTCCTCACGGCACCGTATCTTGTCCACAGATCCGTCAAGCTTTTGGTCAGCATTTGGTTGGAATGCGCATGAAACGTCGTGCGAGTATGGGCATATGTGGAGGTCATGAGGTTGTAGCTGCATATTCTTGCAGCCTAGGAGGTTGAAAGATATTATTACCAAGTCTTTTCCTGCTTCAGGCGCACCTTCACGACCTGAAGCCACATTTGCCCAGAGGAGGTGACAATATGAAGGCTTATGAACTGCTGTTCTTTGTTGACCCGTCGCTCGACCCCGAGACTCGTCTCGCTGTTATGAAGCGTATCGATACCACGATCGCTGAGGGCGCTGGCAAGGTCGACTCCGTTGACGAGTGGGGCAAGCGCAAGCTCGCCTACGAGATCAACGACCTCACCGATGGTGACTACACCCTCATCAACTTCCACGCAGATCCTACCCAGATCGCCGAGCTTGATCGCGTCCTGCGCATCACCGACGCTGTGGTCCGCCACATGATCGTCCGTCGCGACGACCAGGAGTAAGACTGTCGTTTTGGACTGGGCTTGTGCCCCAAGAGGAAGTAGTGAGTTATGAGCATCAATCGAGTGAACATCACCGGTAACCTCACCCGCGATCCCGAGCTGCGCGCCACCGCCGGCGGAACCCAGGTTCTGTCCTTTGGCGTTGCCGTGAACGATCGTCGCCGCAACGCGCAGACTGGCGAGTGGGAGGACTATCCCAACTTTGTCGACTGCACCATGTTCGGCACCCGCGCCGAGGCCGTGAGCCGTTTCCTGGCAAAGGGAAACAAGGTCGCGATCGAGGGCAAGCTGCGCTACAGCTCTTGGGAGCGCGACGGCCAGCGCCGGAGCAAGCTTGAGGTCATCGTCGATGAGATCGAGTTTATGAGCTCCCGTGGTGGCCAGGGTGGCTACGATCAGGGCGGTTACGCCCCCGCAGCTCCCGCGCCCGCAGCACGTCCTGCCGCGCCGGTGGCTACGCCGCCCGCGGTCGACGTCTACGATGAGGACATCCCGTTCTAAGGGTTGTTCACCTATTTTTGAGTGAGAGGCGGCTTCGGTTCGCCGAAGTTGCCAAATGAAAGGTATTTTGACATGGCTAATGATTTTTCTGCACGTCAGCCGCGTCGTAAGTACTGCCAGTTCTGCAAGGAGAACACTGAGTTCATCGACTATAAGGACACTCAGCTTCTCCGTAAGTACATGACCGACCGTGGCAAGATCAAGCCCCGTCGCGTCACTGGCGCTTGCACGCAGCATCAGCATGACATCGCCAACGCCATCAAGCGCGCCCGCGAGATGGCTCTCCTGCCGTACACCGTCCCCGTGGTTTCCTCTCGTGGCAACCGCGACCGCGGCTAAGAAGGGAGACGCATCATGAAGGTTATTCTTCTCGATGAGATCAAGGGCAAGGGCGGCGAGGGTGACGTCGTAGAGGTCGCTCAGGGTTACGCTGAGAACTTCCTGTTCCCCAAGAAGCTCGCTGTTGCCGCCACCAAGGGCAACCTTAAGCAGCTTGACGAGCGTCGCAACAACATCGCCAAGCGCGAGGCCGTCCGTCTGGCTACCGCCAACGAGACCAAGGCTGCCTTCGAGGGCAAGACGGTCACCGTTGACGTCAAGGTCGGCGACGAGGGCATCCTCTTTGGCTCCGTTACCGCCGCTATGGTCGCTGACGCCATCAAGGCTCAGCTCGGTATGGACATCGACCGCAAGCGCGTCGAGCTCGGTAAGCCCATCAAGGTTGCCGGTGCCCACACCGTTGCCATCTCGCTGTACCGCGAGATCAAGGCCGAGGTTGTCGTTCTCGTCGGCGTTACCGCCGAGGAGCTCGCTGCCGAGGCTGAGGTCGAGGAGGCCGCTGAGGTCGCCGAGGCCGAGACCGCCGAGGTCGAGACTGAGGCTGCTGCCGAGTAGCATTTGCTGCAACGCAACAATCTTGTTCTAAGAAGGGCGCTCTGGGAAACCAGGGCGCCCTTTTGTTTTTTGCGCTGAGTGAGTGTCATGGTGAACGTTGCGTCGAAGTCCTATATACAGGACCGTTCATCCGTTTGGTTCGGTGATGATTGGCGGCGCGCGGCGCGTTTTGGGACCGTGGCTGATACTATGGATGCTCGCAAGCGATATGAATGAGGATGCTCATGGCATATGACGATAGGGAGACGGGGCTGACGGTCGAGGACCGCGGCTCAAAGTTGGGTCTTCCCCAAAACCAAGATGCAGAGGCCAATGTACTGGCCGCTATGCTGCTATCGCCCGAGGTGGTCGAAGAGGCCCAGGTCGAGCTGCAGCCCGATGATTTCTACCGGCCCATTCATAAGACCATCTACACCGCGATGGTCGATATGTACAACAGCCGCATTCCCATCGACTCCATCTCGCTGATCGATTACCTGCGAAGCATCAACAAGCTCGATGCCGTGGGCGGCGAGGCCTACATTTTGGAGCTGATGGGTCAGACTCTGTCGCTCGTGAACTGGCAGCACCATGCCGCCATCGTTCGTCGCGATTCGATGCTGCGCGAGCTGATCGGCGCCACCAACGAGATCAACGCGCTGGCATATAACGCCCCCACCGACACCAAAGAGGTCGTGGAGCTAGCCGAGAGCAAGCTGCTCAAGGTCACGGCACGCGAGGTCAAGTCGAGCTACAAGACGCTGACCGAGTTTATGGTTGAGGCCTATAACGAGGCCGAGGAAGTGTGTCAGGCCGGTGGTCAGGCTGCGGGCGTGCCCACGGGCTTCCCGTCACTCGACCGCATGCTCATGGGCTTCCGCGAGGGCCAGCTCATCATTATCGGCGCCCGCCCTGCTGTGGGTAAGACGTCGTTCGCCCTGAATCTGGCGCTCAACGCTGCCGCTGCCGGTTATACCGTCGGCTTCTTCTCGCTGGAGATGTCGGGCAAAGAAATTGCCCAGCGTCTGATTTGCGCCTACGCCATGATCTCGATCAGTGACTTCCGCATGGGCCGCATTAGCCCCGAGCAGTGGGCCAATATCAACGAGGCCACGCAGACCTTGTCCAAGCTCGATATTCTGATTGACGATACGCCCGGCACCACAGTGACCGAGATTCGCGCCAAGAGCCGCCGCATGCTCCATAACAAGGAGAAGGCAATCATCATCCTGGACTACCTGCAGCTGGTGAGTCCTCCGCCGGGACGCCGCTCCGAGAGCCGTACCGTCGAGGTTTCGGAGATGTCGCGTGGTCTGAAGATCATGGCCAAGGAGCTCAAGATCCCGCTCATCGCGCTGTCGCAGCTCTCGCGTCAGGTCGAATCCCGTACCGGCAAGCGCCCGCAGCTTTCCGACCTTCGTGAATCGGGCTCTATCGAGCAGGACGCCGATATCGTTATGTTCTTGGACCGCTCCGCCGACGAGGCCGAGGCCTCGCGCGACGATCGACCCGACGAGGGCGTTACGCGTATCGTCGTGGCCAAGAACCGTTCGGGCCCGATCGGCGACGTCGATCTGATGTTCCTGCCGGCATCCACCAAGTTCTATGAGCTTGATGGGGCACATGCCGAGGAGTAGGACAGGCGCCCGTTGCACGGGTATACTGGGAATGTTTTGTGCTTCTGCGTGCCGGCGTGGCGCGTAGACAGTCCATGAATGTAAGGAGTAAACATGCCGTCAACCGTTTTGGTCGGTGCCCAGTGGGGCGATGAGGGCAAAGGTAAGATTTGCGACCTGGTCGCCGGCGACTTCGATGCCGTCGTGCGCTACTCGGGAGGCAACAACGCCGGCCACACCATCGTCGTCAACGGCAAGAAGTACGGCCTGCACCAGGTGCCCTCCGGCATCATGTATTCCGATCACGTGTCGGTGATCGGTAACGGCTGCGTCGTCAACCCCAAGGTTGTCCTTGAGGAGATCGATATGTTCGAGGCCGACGGCATCACCACCAAGAACCTCAAGATTAGCGGCAACGCGCATGTCATCATGCCGTACCACATCGATCTGGATGGCGCCTTTGAGCAGAAGCTCGGCAAGAAGAACATCGGTACCACCAAGCGCGGCATCGGTCCGTGCTATCAGGACAAGATGGCCCGCATCGGCCTGCGCATGCAGGACATGCTGGACGAGGCACTGTTCCGCGACAAGCTGGAGACCGCTCTCGCCCGCGTGAACCCCGAGCTCGAGCTCATCTACAACCTGCCCACCTACACCGTGGACCAGATTTGCGACGAGTACCTGCCGATGGCCGAGCGCCTGCGTCCCTACATCACCGAGACGAGCCTGCTGCTCAACAACATGATCGATGAGGGCAAGAACCTGCTGTTTGAGGGCGCCCAGGCGACGCTGCTCGACATCGACCACGGCACCTATCCGTACGTGACGTCTTCCAACTGCACCGCCGGCGGTGCCATCACCGGCTCTGGCGTGGGCATGAAGAACGTCGACCGCGTGCTGGGCGTCATGAAGGCCTATATCACCCGCGTCGGTTCGGGCCCCATGCCCACCGAGCTTTCCTATGAGTCCGAGGCCGGCCACACGCTGACCGAGGAGGGCTATGAGTACGGCGTGACCACCGGTCGCCGTCGTCGTTGCGGCTGGTTTGACGGCCCTATCGCCAACTATGCCGCGCGCGTCAACGGCCTCACTGACATCGCCGTGACCAAGCTCGACGTGCTTTCGGCTTTCGACACCATCAAGGTGTGCGTTGCCTACGACGTCGATGGCGAGCGTTACACGAGCGTGCCCGAACACCAGGTGCGCTTTGAGCATGTCAAGCCCATCTACGAGGAGCTCCCTGGCTGGAAGTGCGATATCACCGGTTGCCGCAGCTTTGAGGAGCTGCCGCAGGAGGCTCAGGACTACGTGGCGTTTATCGAGGATCTGGCACACACCCGCGTGACGTTCATTGGCGTTGGCGCTGGTCGCGAGCAGATCATCAACCGATTCTGGAAGTAATCGGGACTATTTGGTTATTGCGATATACCCCTTTGCAGCCCAAGCGGGCGGCCGAGGGGTATATTTGCTTGCAAAGGGCTCGCGCGGAGCGGGCCGTTCATCCATAGAGGAGGCACCCTTGAAGGCGGACACTCAAACCATCGACATCCTGTTGTTGGGCAGCGGCGGCCGTGAGCATGCTTTGGCAGCCAAGCTCGCAGCATCACCGCGCGCCGGCAAGCTCTACATTGCGCCGGGCAACGGCGGCACCGCGAGCTGCGGCGAGAACGTTGTTCTCGACGACTGCGATCCTGCGGCCGTGGCGGCGTTTGCGCAGAGCCACGGATGCGGACTTGTGGTAATTGGCCCCGAGGCTCCGCTCGTGGCGGGCGTGGCCGACGCCGTGCGCGCGGCGGGTATTCCCTGCTTTGGCCCGGGTGCCGAGGGCGCCCAGATGGAGGGCTCCAAGCTGTTCTCCAAGCAGCTCATGGAGCGCGCCGGTATCCCTACGGCGGCCTACGGCTCGTTTACCGACGAGGCTTCGGCTCTCGCCTACGTGCGCGAGCAGGGCGCCCCGCTGGTCGTGAAGGCCGACGGCCTTGCCGCGGGCAAGGGCGTTATCGTGGCGACCGAACTTGATCAGGCCGAGGAGGCCGTGCGCGAGTGCTTTGGCGGCACCTTTGGCGATGCCGGCAATACCGTGGTCATCGAGGAGATGCTCGTTGGTCCCGAGTGCTCGCTGCTGGCCTTTACCGACGGCAAGACCGTGCGCCCCATGGCCACCTCGCAGGACCACAAGCGTGCGCTCGAGGGCGACAAGGGCCCCAACACCGGTGGCATGGGCGTCTACAGCCCGGTGCCCATCGTGACCGATGAGGAGCTCGCCACCATGGTGAAGGTCATGGAGCAGACCGTGGCCGAGCTCGCTGCCGAGGGTATCGACTACCGCGGCTGCCTGTACGGCGGCTTTATGCTCACGCCTGCCGGCCCCAAGGTGCTGGAGTTCAATGCCCGCTTTGGCGACCCCGAGACGCAGGTCGTTCTGCCGCGCCTTAAGAACGACCTGGTCGAGGTCATGTTGGCTTGTGCCAACTGCGAGCTCGACCAGATTGAACTCGACTGGCGTGACGAGTGGGCCGTGGCCGTTGTCCTGACGAGTGCGGGTTATCCCGGCAGCTACGAGAAAGGCAAGGTCATTACCGGTATCGCCGATGCCGAGGCCATGGAGAACGTGACCGTGTACCACGCGGGCACCGCCGTGGTGGACGGCCAGCTCGTGACCAATGGTGGCCGCGTGCTTGCCGTGACCGCTCTGGGCGACACGTTCGAGAACGCTCGCAACCTTGCCTACGAGGCCTGCGAGAAGATTGATTTTGAGGGCAAGACCCTGCGTCACGATATCGGCCTGCGCGCGCTGCGCGGCCGCGACGCCTGGGATGCCTAAAATCCGAGAGGAATGAGACGGATGGACGAGAAGAACGAAGAGCTCGTGGACGCGCAGATCGTCGAAGAGGACAGCCGCATGTATGGGCACGCCGAGGGCGAGCCTGGTGGCGAGGTCGCTGACGAGCCGGCGCTGGTGCTGGGCGACGACGACCCGCACGATGCCGAGCTGCACGAGAAGATTCTTTCGGAGGAGTG
>DBFAHJ010000099.1:0-3505 GCA_048227095.1 Collinsella aerofaciens
CCCCACGTCACCGATGTTGTGCGTCGGTTGACCGGCGCGGCACTCCGCCTTCTGCGGCTCGGTTTTGAAGTCTCAGCCATATGCCCTCGCACGCCGTAACCAAATCGAAACAATAACGCTTTGGACTGTAGCACACGCGTCGCGTGCGGTCACGGGCGCCTCGCTCAACGGTCATCGTCCTTCAGCAAGCGCCACAGCGTTGTACGGCTTATGCCCAGCACCTCCGCCGCACGGGTTCGGTTGCCGTGGAGATGGTCTACAACCAGATGCGCGATATCTCGCTCGGTATCGGCCAGCGGTCGCAGGATATACAGGTCACTTTCAAGCGTCGGGGCGCCAAAGGTTGCGGTCTTAATCACGTCCTCTTGGGCGAACACTTCCTCCGCCACAGCGCGGTCCACCGTGCCCGTCCCCACCAATATATACAGTCGTTCCGAGACCTCGCGGAGCTGCAGATAGTTGCGCGGCCAGCGGTAAGCATCGAGCGTCTTCGTCGCCGCGGCAGACAGCGTGGGCGCTGCCGTCCCAAATGCATCAGCGAGATATTCCAAATAGCGCGCGACCTTCGTCGACGCGGCTCCCTGCTCGGCGATTGCCGGCGCGACGCTCACCGCACAGGCGAAGCGCTCGGTCACAAAGGCGGCTTGATCACTTTCGCCGCCGCCCGGCATGTCATTCGCCGTCAGCACCACATGGCAGCGCGTCGCCAACGCGGTGTCGGTCATCGTGGAGACCAGCTCGCGGAGGCGCTGGGGGCCAACCGCATTCCAGCCCTCAATGCAAAGGGTCAGCCCCGTTTGGAACAGCGGCGATTCGGAGCTTTTGAGCACATGGCGCCAACCGCGATCGGTGAGTTCATCGAGCGCGACGGAAACAAAGGGCTGATCGACAAAAGGGCCATCCAGATAGAGGCGCTTGGCAATCTCGACCTGACCCGCTCCCAGCTCGCCCTCGAGCATAAGGGGCACGCCGCGCGCATAGCTCTCGGTAACCGGTACAGCCACCGAGGCCGCCCCCTCAACGATGCCGTACGCGCTCGATTCATAGCGGACCTCAACTTCGTCGGCGTTGAGCCACTCGATGCCCGCATGCGCCGCGGCACCGCGCACCTCGCGGACCACAACGACCCAAAGCCTCCCGCCCTCTTTGTCGGTGGGGCGAACGGTCAGGCTCAGGCGCGTACCCTCACGCCCCATAACCAGACGCGCGCCGTCTCCTATACGGTCGAGACGCTCAGCGACAAAAGCCGCCACATCCCGCTCAAGCGCCGCGTCATTCATGGTCGAGATCGCGACGTCCCCACGCGCATCGATTGCCAATGCCGAGGCCCCGGCAGCAGCTAGGGCATCGGTCAAGATGTTCAGCTTAGCATTGCTATCCATGATTTGCCCCTGTCCGCGGCGACGTGCAACCGCCGACGGTCGCACGACCGAGTGTTTCAAAATTGAACGATATTGCTCACCAAACACTATAGGGCAGAAAGCGCCGTCCTGCGAGTATAGGTGTTGCCCCGCATCGCCATCCTGGCGGGGCGATAAGAGCTCTTCGGGACTTATAAACCTGCGGACAAGCCATACCCGCAAGAGCTCCTATCGCTCCACCGAAGGCTTGCGCTCACCGGCAGCCAGCACGCGAATAAGCTACTTCTCTACCAGATTCCCAGCACGTGCTGCATTCCCAAACTCATGCACGCAATGCCAATCCAGCAGCAAAAGCCCAACGCGATGGGCTTGCCGCCCTTTTTGACCAGCTCGACGATATCGGTATTAAAACCAATAGCCGCCATGGCCATCACAATAAAGAACTTCGACAGCTCCTTGATGGGCGCCGTGATGGACGCGGGAAGCTGAAGCACCGTGGTGATCACGCTCGCCAGCACAAAGAACAGCACAAACATGGGAAACGCACGTTTAAGCGAGAACGTGCTTTTGGCGTCACCGCCGGCCTTGCGTGCCAGATGCATCTGCCAGCATGCGAGGACCAGCGTGATGGGAATAATGGCCAGCGTCCTGGTGAGCTTGACCACTGTGGCGCTCTCGAGCACATTGGCGCCGGGATGCATGCTGTCCCAGGCGCTCGCCGCAGCCGTTACCGACGAGGTGTCGTTGATGGCGGTGCCGGCAAACAGGCCAAAGCCCTCGTTGGTCAGCCCGAGCATGCCGCCGAGCGTCGGAAACACGAGCGCCGCGATAACGTTAAACAGGAAGATGACCGAAATGGCCTGGGCAATCTCGCGATCGTCGGCATCGATGACGGGCGCGGTCGCAGCGATGGCCGAACCGCCGCAAATCGACGAACCCACACCCACAAGCGTCGCGATCTTACCCGGTACGTTCATGACGCGGCAGAGCACAAAGGCGATGACAAGCGAGGTCGAGATCGTCGCCACGATAATCGGCAGCGACTGGGCGCCCTTGGACAGAATCTGGGAGAGGTTCATGCCAAAGCCAAGCAGGATAACCGCGTACTGCAAGACTTTTTTGGACGTATAGGTGACGCCGGCGGCGAGCTGTTCGCGACGCTTCCTGGGAAAGACGAGCGCCAGGACCATGCCAAAGAGGATGGCAAATACCGGACCGCCGACCACCTCAATTTGTTTGCCGAGCAACGTCGCGGGAATGGCAATGATCAGGCAGAACAAGACGCCTTTCCAGCGCTCGCGAACGATATTTGCCAGTTGCATATGGGATTCCTTCTTTCTATTTCACGTTTGCGACGGCTTATGATACGGCAACATTGAGCACAGCCTTGCGCAAACACAGACTAAGATGCCGCAATAGTTCTCAGGCAACAGCCGAATTGCCCACCGCGGAGAGCTGATTCGCGGCATAATTAACAACTGACATATGAGTTTGATAGAACAGTTGCGAGGCGCTATGGAAGAATCGATGCACGTCGGCGAGCAGGAAACGAGCCTACAGGACCAGTCCTACCACACCATTCGACGCAAAATCGTCTACCTGGACTACAAGCCGGGCGAAAAGCTGGGCGTCAAGCAACTTTGCGACGACCTAGATATGGGGCGCACCCCTGTGCGCGAGGCTTTGGTTCGTTTGGCGCAGGAAGGCCTGGTGCGCACCGTGCCCCAGAGCGGTACCTACGTCTCGCCCATCAACCTCACCCTTGCCGAGAGTGCCTGTTACATCCGCGAGCATCTGGAAAAGCAGGTGATTGTGGAGTGCTGTGCGCGCGCCACGTCGGCCGGCATCGAGCAGCTCGACCGCGCCATCGTGCTGCAGGAAAAGGCCATGGCCGAAGAGGATCGCATCGGCTTCTTTTTGAGCGACAACCTCATGCATCACATGATTTTTAGCATCGCATGTCGCAGCACCGTGTGGTCGTGGCTCGAAGAGACCAATGCCGACCTGGAGCGCTTCCGCTGGCTGCGCGCCGCCACGCAGGTTCTCGACAATCAGGACATCGTGAACGAGCACAAGCAGATTCGCCGCGCTATCGCCGGTCGCGACCCCATCGAAGCGAGCTTTTTGGTCAGCAAGCACCTGCA
>DBFAHJ010000100.1:0-4767 GCA_048227095.1 Collinsella aerofaciens
CGCGGCGTCGTAGTCCTGCGTGATGAGCGTGCGGGCCTTTTGCGCAGCGTAGTAGTACTTGTCGTACACGCCCGAGCTCAGCAGGTAGGCGCCGAGCATCTGACGGCGCTTGGCCTCGGCGCCAAAGCCGTGGGCGCGCGACAGCGAGCTCTGGTCGGACAGGTTGGCGCAGCCCTCCTCCTGGTAGCCGTAGCGAATGCCGTCGAAGCGCGCCAGGTTGGAGAACGCCTCGGCCGGACCGATGACGTAGTAGGCGGCGATAGCGGCGTCTAGGTGCGGCAGGTCGACCTCGACCAGCTCGGCACCCTGGTTCTGCAGCTCCTGGGCGGCGCGCTGGACAGCAGTCTTGACCTCGGGCGTCAGGCCCTCGGCCTCCATAAACGCAGGGATAATGCCCACGCGCTTGCCCTCGATGCTGTCGTTGAGATGCTCAGTAAAGTCGACGGCGCAATCCTGGCTGGTGCAGTCGTACGGATCGCGGCCCGCGCCGGTAAGCGCGTTCATGGCCAGCGCGACATCCTCGACCGTGCGGCCAAAGGGTCCCACCTGGTCGAGCGACGAGCCAAAGGCAACCACGCCGTAACGGCTCACGGCGCCGTACGTGGGCTTAAAGCCCACCACGCCGCACAGCGACGCCGGCTGGCGAATGGAGCCGCCGGTGTCCGAGCCCAGCGAGAGCACGACCTCGCCCGCGGCGACGGCGGCGGCGGAGCCGCCCGAGGAGCCGCCGGGCACGCGCTCGGTATCCCAGGGGTTGTTGGTGCGGTGGAACGCCGAGCTCTCGGTGGAGCTGCCAAAGGCAAACTCGTCCATGTTGGCCTTGCCCATGGGCAGGCAGCCGGCATCGAGCATGCGCTGGACGCAGGTGGCGGTGTAGACGCTCTGGTAGTTCTCGAGCATGCGGGAAGCGCAGGTGGTGCGCGTGCCCACAAGGTTCATGTTGTCCTTGATGGCCAGCGGCACGCCCGCGAGCGGAGGCAGCGGCTTGCCTGCGGCACGGTCGGCATCCACGCGCGCAGCGGCCTCGAGCGCAAGCTCGGGCGCCACCTGCAGGAATGCCTGGACCCCGCCTTCGCACGCCTCGATGGCGACAAGGGAGGCCTGGGCCACCTCGGTAGCGGTAAAGTCGCCGGCGGCAACGCCCGCGGCGATCTGGGCGGCGGTAAGGGAATCGAAGCTCTGCGCCATTACTCGCTCTCCCCCTCTCCCAAAATGGACGGCACGCGGAAGTAGCGGTCGCGCGCGCTGCCGGCGTTTTCAAGCGCGACGTCGAGCGGCAGATCGCGCTCGGGCTCGCGCAGGTCATCGCCCATCACGTTGGACAGGCTTCCGATAGGATGGAACGTGGGCTCCACGTCGGGCAAGTCATATTGCAAGACGGGCTCGAGCATCTGGACGGCGTCGTTCATGTAGGACGTCATCTGGGTGAGCTCGTCATCGGTCAGTGCGATCTTTGCGTACTCGGCGATGCCGCGCACGTCTTTCTCGCTGAGTGCCATAGGCGCTCCCTTCCGCATAACAGATAAACCGCTCTAGTATACAAGGCAACGCCGCTTGGAGCAGGTGCTTTACCCAAATGCAGCGAAAACGTAACGAGGACGGCGAACGCGGTCCGGCAGCTCTGCAGCGAAAACCGCATAGCTCACAACACAAACCATCACAACATTCGACGCTTATCGCCAAAATCGAAATTTTCATCGAATGTTGTGATGGTTTGGAACCCCCGACCACCACAAAGGTGCCTGTCCCCATTGTGGTGGTTCTGGAGAATGTCTTATGCCGAGGCCTTGGCCTTGCGGCGCTTGCGGACCGCGTGGACCACGATGTCCAGCAGCAACAGCACAATGGCTACGACCACGATGAGCACGGCAAACTCGCGCTTGCCCCAGTGGCGACCGGCCAGCGACTTTTGCTTGTCGACGTCCTTCTTGTTGTACTTGGTGCGCACGCAGTGCACCAGCAGGCGATGGTCGTTTACGCCGTAGGGCGTGCAGGTGACAAGCGTCACCTTGTCGGCGCCGGGCTCGATGGTCAGCGACTCCATCTCCTCGGGCAGCACCACCTCGGAGTCCACCATCTTGTAGGCGAGCGTCTTGTTCATGGTGTGAAGCAGCACCAGGTCGCCGGGCTCCAGCGAGTGGATGTCGTCGAACATGCTCAGGTTGCGCATGCCCGAGTGCGCGGTGAGCACGCAATGCGTCGAGGTGCCGCCCACCGGCAGGCTCGTGCCCTCCAGGTGGCCGACGCCCGCCATGAGGACTTCTTCGCTCGTGCCGTGGTAGATGGGCATGCTCACGTCGATGGAGGGGATCTCGACCCAGCTCATCATGGGGTCGCGGTCAAAGATGAGCTGCTGGGCGTAGGGCTCGATCTGGTCGGCGGGGAGCTCGGTGGCCTCGCCCGCCAGCTGCTCGTTAAAGGAGCGCGCCTGGAGCAGGATGCGCTCGCGCTCCTCGGCAGACAGCGCGTCCACGGTGCTGGACACCGTGCTGATCTGGTTGAACACGCCCGAGGCCTCGAGCCGGTCCAAGATCCACGGCCAGGTCATAAGGCCCACGCCAATAAGGATGATGACGATGGTGATGAGCCGGTCGGCCCAGCGCGGCAGCCGCTTGCGGCGGCGCTTGGGCTTTGGTTGAGGTTTGGGCTGAGGGCTTGAGCCACCGTTGGCCGCGGCGTTATCGCTCTTCATGTGTTTGGCACCCTGCGCCATCGCCGATCACTCCTTTACAGCTCAAGTTGTCTAAACAAATAATAGCCGATTCGCGAGCCCCTACCCCGGACAACGCAGCCAGACTGCATTATCCGGACTACCTAACCTCGCTCAACCAATCAGGCCATATGTTGCTTTCATCGTCTCGACTAGCTGTGTCGTCGTTACGCCCGCAACCCCGATCTGCTTCAGATTGATGTCACTCGCCTCACAGTCTTTAACAAACGCAAGCATATCGTCCTTCAGCTCTTCGACTAGGTTGACACCCGCCGACTCACCAAGCAGCTGAGCAAGCCTCAGCGCATCGCGTTTATGCTTTTTGACCTTCCTCGAGTCAACGTTCTCCCCGGCTTCCCTTCTAGCTTTTAGGTCGAGATACGCCTTCGCTTTGAACGGGACAATGTATTCCGTATCCAGGACCGAAACACCGTCTACTGTCCGAATTCCCTGAAGAAACAAGCTGTAGTAGGCATCGTCCAACAAAATAGCCGAAAGACTGCTTATGTTTTCATCAACGTGAATTGGCGTCACATCAACTCCCTCACGACCCTTTAGAAAGTCGGGGCACTTCGCGAAGAGCTCGATCATATGGGGATAACCCGGCCTCTTTGGTTCCGTAAACCGATAAAAACACGAGGCTTCGCTTTCACCCCAGCCGCAGCGGTAGCCGCCATCACGCACCAAGGTCCATATGGCTTCGGCCGTCTGAGGCAACCGGTCATCGGCGACAATGACCACATCAAAATCGTGGGTCGCCCTAAACGAAAGTCCCGCCTCCGCGAGCAAAATGTCGCATGCTGTGCCGCCGATAAGGGCATACGACCCTTCAGCTTCCTGCATATGCTGCCGAAATACCTGGAGACCTTCTACAGCGCTTCCTGCCATGGATATTCCTTTCCAAACATGTGATCGAGTTCGAGCTGAATTCGTTCATCGTCGATTGCCGCCAAAGATAGCGCAAGTGAGATGTCGTCGATACGGGAGGAGTCGGCAAACACGGGCGCATAGCGCCACACTTGGATCATCGCCGTTTCGTTATCCGGCAGCTCCCCGTCTGCGACTTCAAGGTCGCTCAGTTCACGCCATGTACTTCTTAAGACGGCCTTTTGCTCCATGCCCGGCGCAGCGAGCATCGAACGCACAGCGAGCGCCGTCTCCCCAGCGTCAGCAAGACCGTCAACCCGCGGCGTCTTCCTAGCAAAAAAGACCTTCGAGACAGGCGAAGAGAGCTCCGCCATGTGCTCACTGAGCAGAAGATCAACGGCCACGGGGAACACAATGACACGCCGTTCGCGCCGCTCGCGCCTTGCGAGCCCCCTGTCTACAAGCTCGGTTACGGCCTCACTCGCGCGGCTTGCCGAAATCCCAAGCGCACGACAAAGGTCATCGGAATGATATGACTCCTGCCCTGCTCCCCAGATTGCGGCAGCCTGCGCGTTGGATGACATCTTGGTCGCGCGATTATGAAATCTAGTGCCGCCCCTCTCCGTGCAGGCCGCGCCCATAAATGGAAGAAAGGCCTGTCTACCAGGGCAAACAAAGGGGATTCCTTGTGCGACCAATGCCTTGCGCTGGCGCGCATCGGCATCAGGAAACGAAACGACGACAGGAGCCTCCGCACGCAAGGCTAGCTGGCTATAGACTCTCTTAGCCTCGGGAAGCCCAACGCCAGTAGGCAAACTTGCAAGCAAAAAAGAAAAACCGTTTGCGTCAACGGCGCGGATCTCAATCGACCGCAGATGCAGCGGCAAGCGTGCGGATCCAGGCCAAGTTTTAGCCTTGGCGGAGAGGCCTAGTGCTTCTTGTAAGTAGGTAAGCGCTTCGTTCATTTCCATCTTTTTCGCTTAGTTCCAGTTTATATTGGAATTATACATAATTTTCGGAAATAACAAGATTTCTATCAGGCATAGGCCGGTTGATTTCCGATCTCAGCCGAACACATTAGGCGGACAGGCCGTTCCCGCAGCTAGCCGAACGCCCCCGAGGCCCCATCCGGGCCCCGGGGGCGCCGTTTTCCCAGTTGAAGGAACGGTGGAGATGTGTTTCGATGGGTC
>DBFAHJ010000101.1:0-4170 GCA_048227095.1 Collinsella aerofaciens
GTGGTCCCACGGCTCGGGCAGCAACATGGACGCGGCACGCGTAAGCGGGCGACCGTTCATAACCAAAAACTCAAGCACATTGTCCAGAATCGCGGAGTCGGAACCCTCGCGGTTGATGATGGGCATCACGCGCTCAAGATCATGCTGCAGCACGGGGCTGTACAGGTTGGGCTCGCGGGCGCGGATCCAGTTGACGTTGCCCTTGAGAGTGTTGATCTCGCCGTTGTGGATGATAAAGCGGTTGGGGTGCGCGCGCTCCCAGCTGGGCGTGGTGTTGGTGGAGTAGCGCGAGTGGACGAGCGCCACGGCCGTCTTGACGGCGGCGTCGTTGAGGTCGATGAAGAAGCGACGCATCTGCGTGGCGACCAGCATGCCCTTGTACACGATAGTGCGCGAGCTCATGGAGCACACATAGAAGATCTTGTCGCGCAGGGCAAACTCGGCGTCGGCCTTCTTCTCGATGGTGCGGCGGCACACATACAGACGGCGCTCGAAGGCATCGCCCGCCGGCGTGTCGTCCGGACGGCCCAGGAAGGCCTGCAGGATAGTGGGCATGCAGGCGCGGGCCGTCTCGCCCAGATCGTGCGGGTCGACCGGCACCTCGCGCCAAAAGAGCAGCGGCACGCCGGCCTCGGCGCAGCCCTCCTCAAACACGCGGCGGGCATCCTCTACGCCCTTGTCGTCCTGCGGAAAGAACAGCATGGCCACGCCATAGTCGCCCTCTGCCGGCAGAATCTGGCCGCACTTTTGAGCCTCTTTACGGAAAAAGTGATGCGGAACCTGGAACAGGATGCCAGCGCCGTCGCCGGTGTTCTTCTCGAGTCCCGTGCCGCCGCGGTGCTCCAAGTTGACCAGAATGGACAGCGCATCGTCCAGGATCTGGTGATGGCGCTCACCGTTGATATCGGCAAGCGCGCCGATGCCACATGCATCGTGGTCGAATTCGGGGCGATAAAGGCCCTGCTGCTGAGCGGAATCTGCCTGCATCGCGATCCTCCCCTAGATATTAGACAGTCAGTTGAATAGGCATACTAGGAGCATCGCCGGCCCGTTGTGTTTCCCGCCCGTTTCGAAACAATCGCGTAACGCGCGACCTGCGAGTGGGTGCCGCCGAGCTCAAGGGCGACAACAAGGGCCCCAGGTTCGGCCCGTCAGCCCACCGCTTCAAACATCTCAATCTGTAACAGGAGGAGCCGATTTTGGCGCTTAGATGTTACAGATTGAGATTTTCTGCAGGACGGTTTTGGTTTGTCTCGATCCGTAACACGAAGGGCCAGTTTTGGCGGTCAGCTGTTACAGATCGAGATATTCCATAGGACCATTTCTTCCTGTCTTGATCTGTAACACATAGACCCAATTTCCATCCCTAGTTGTTACAGATCAAGACATTTCGGCAACCCCCTTTTCACCATCTCATTCAAATACAACTATTTTGTTAGTCTCGGTTAACTTTTTGGCCTAAAACGGGTATCCTTTGCGGAGTCAAACAAACGGCACGCGCGTCGTGTCACATTAAGGAGGCCTCTATGGCAAACCAGACAGACCGGCAAACGATGAAACTCGTCCTTATCCGCCACGGAGAGTCGGAGTGGAACAAACTCAACCTGTTCACCGGCTGGACCGATGTCGAGCTCACCGACACGGGCCGCGAAGAGGCAGCGGCAGGCGGCCGCGCCCTCAAAGAAGCGGGCTTCGACTTTGACGTCTGCTACACTTCGCGCCTCAAGCGCGCGATCCACACCCTCAACATCGTGCTCGGCCAGATGGATCGCGAGTGGCTGCCCGTCATCAAATCCTGGAAGCTCAACGAGCGCCACTACGGAGCGTTGCAGGGTCTCAACAAGGCCGATGCCGCAGCGGAGCACGGCGACGAGCAGGTGCTCATCTGGCGCCGCTCCTTCGATGTCTGCCCGCCGGCGCTCGAGCCGGGCGACAGTCGCGATCCCCACACCCAGGAGCAATACCGTGATGTCGCGCCCGATCAGCTGCCCTATACCGAGTGCCTCAAGGACACGATAGCCCGCGCCTGGCCTTATTTCGAAGACGAGATTCGCCCCCAGATGCTCGCCGGCAAGCGCGTCCTCATCGCCGCACACGGCAACTCCCTGCGCTCACTCGTCATGAAGCTCGAGCACCTCACGCCCGAGGAGATCCTCAAGGTCAACATCCCCACCGGCGTGCCGCTCGTTTACACCTTCGACACCGATTTCAACGTCCTCGACAAGCGCTACATCGGCGATCCGGCGACCATCGCCGCCAAGATCGACGCCGTGGCCAATCAGGGCAAAGCGCACAAGTAGCCTCAACCCAAACCCAGGGCGCGGCGCCGCGCAACCCAAGTGCAGTGCCGCGCCACCCCAACGTAGGAATCAGCCATGCTCAACCATCTCAAACAACACTTTGGCTCCCGACGCACCGGTGGTCACGGAGGCCTAGACATTGCGCGGCATATCGGCCCCGGGCTGCTCGTGACCGTCGGCTTTATCGATCCGGGCAACTGGGCCTCAAATATGGCCGCGGGCTCGCAATTTGGCTACGCGCTGCTGTGGGTGGTCACGCTGTCCACGATTATGCTCATCGTGTTGCAGCACAACGCTGCACACCTGGGTATCGCAACGGGCGCCTGTCTTGCCGAAGCCACGACGCGCTACCTCCCCCGTTTCGTTGGACGCACGGTGCTCACCAGTGCCTACCTCGCGACCATCGCCACCGCTATGGCCGAGGTCCTGGGCGGCGCGATCGCGCTCCAGATGCTCTTTGGACTGCCCGTGCGCGCCGGCTGCGTCATCGTGGCCGCGGCATCGATGGCAATGCTCATGACGAACTCCTACAAGCGTGCCGAGCGCTGGATCATCGCCTCCGTCGGCGTGGTAGGACTCTCGTTTTTGGCTGAGCTTACGCTGGTCAAGGTCGACTGGCCGCAGGCCGCCGCAAGCTGGATCACACCCAGTATGCCCACCGGCTCGGCCGCGATTATCGTAAGTGTCCTAGGCGCGGTCGTTATGCCTCACAACCTCTTCCTGCATTCCGAGGTCATCCAATCCATGCACTTCGAAGGCCAAGGCGAGCAGATTATCGAGGAACGTCTGCGCTACGAGCTCTTCGACACGCTCTTTTCGATGGGCGTGGGCTGGGCGATCAACTCGGCCATGGTCATCCTGGCCGCAACGACCTTCTTTGCGCATGGCATTGTCGTAGACGACCTCGCCGTCGCAGCGGACACGCTCTCCCCCATTCTGGGCCCGGCAAGCTCGACCATCTTTGCGGTGGCACTGCTGTTTGCGGGCATATCGAGTAGCGTGACGGCAGGCATGGCGGCAGGCACCATCACCGCGGGCATGTTCGACGAGGAATACGACATCCACGACCGACATTCCTCGATCGGGGTGGCGGCCTGTTTCGCCGGCGCAGTGGCGGCGTGCTTGGTCGTCCCGAATCCTTTTGAGGGTCTCATTTGGAGTCAGGCGCTGCTGTCTCTTCAGCTGCCGATTACGGTCTTTGTGCTCATACGGCTCACCAGCTCGCGCCGCGTCATGGGCAAATACGCCAACTCGCGCCCGCTCAACGCGCTGCTCGTAGGGATCGGCGTCATCGTAACGATTCTCGACATCGTGCTGCTAACGGGGATGTAATGGGACGGGAAGCCCACCCAGACAAACGTCTCAATCTGTAACGTTTAGACCCGCTTTTGATGTCTAGATGTTACAGATTGAGATCTTCTGCCGGACGGTTTTGGTTTGTCTCGACCTATAACAAGTGGACCCAATTTCCGCTTCTAGATGTTACAGATTGAGACATTTCTTCAGCTCCAACCTTTTGTCTCAATCTGTAACAGATAGACCCGTTTTGAGCCGCCACATGTTACAGATTGAGACAAACAGTCGGCCGGACTCACAACAGACAGGAGCGGCTAACAGCAGCCGTGATCCCTTGGGGACGGAGGAAAAGGGCCCCGGCCGGGATGACCGACCGGGGCCCTTGGACAGAGCTATGTTCGGCTTTCGCCGCGTGCCTGCGAGCTACTCCTCAACGAGCTCAAACTGATCGGGACCGACGCCGCACACCGGGCACACGTAGTCCTCGGGCAGCTCGGGCGTGTCGACCTCAACCTCGTAACCGCAAACGGTGCACACAAACTTATACGTCTTCTTCTCCTCAGCCATGATGTTC
>DBFAHJ010000102.1:0-15167 GCA_048227095.1 Collinsella aerofaciens
CATGAAAGACCACTATCCCAACTGGAAGAACAGGGCGAGGCCAACGGCGCCAAAGGCCGCGGCGATAATCCAAAAACGGATAACGACCTTGGTCTCGGCCCAGCCCTTCTTTTCGAAATGATGATGAATGGGCGCCATAAGGAAGACGCGCTTGTGCGTAAAGTGGAAATAGACGACCTGGATCATGACCGACAGGGTCTCGACGATAAACAGACCGCCGATGATGAGGGAAACGACCTCGGTGTTGGTCATGATGGAGGTGCAGGCAAAAGCGGCACCCAGGGCAAGCGAGCCGGTATCGCCCATAAAGATGCTCGCCGGGTAGCAATTGAACCACAAAAAGCCCAGGCAGGCACCGGCGCACGCCGTGCAGAAGATGGACAGGTTCACGTCACCGTGCAAAAACGCCATGGCGGCCATGGCGAGCATGGCGATCATGGAAGTGCCGCCGGCAAGGCCGTCCAGACCATCGGTCAGGTTCACGGCATTGGAAAGACCGGCGATCATCAGCCAGCAAAATACAATGTAGAGCCACGGAAACGAAAGGCCGCAGATGGTGGTCGAAAGAACACCGAGGTCAATCGTCAGGCCGCCGGGAAAACGAATCTCGGGGGCGACGCCGCACCAATTGACGGCGAGCACGGTAAAGGTGACGCAGATGATGGTCAGACCGATCATCTTGGCGTGAGGCGTCAGGCCGAGCGAGCGACCATGCGTGACGGAGGTCAGATCGTCGATGAGACCCAGAACGCCGGTGGCCAGCGTTGCAAGCAGCACGAGCACAAGCTCGGTGGTGAGCTTGCCCATCAGCAGGCAGGTCAGCGAGATCGCGACAAGGATGATGACGCCGCCCATGGTAGGCGTACCCTGTTTAATCAAATGACGCTTGGGGCCGTCGGCTCGAACCTGCTGGCCGATACCCTCGACCTTGAGCAGCTTGATCCACCACGGCATAAGCAGCAACGCAATGGCGGCAGCGATGCCAAGTCCCAAAAAGGCCTGATACGTAGGATACGAGGGATTGCCGAACATGGGCTAGCACACACCTTCCACAAAGCGGTCGAGCTCAACAAAACGGGAACCCTTGACCAGTACAACATCATGATTTTCAAGCGCGCCGCCCATGCGGTCGAGCACCTGCTGATAATCGGAGAACACCTGGATGCGGTCCTCATCCATACCCATCATGCGTGCGGCATCGGCCATGAGCTGAGCCAGCTCGCCGCCGACGCACGCGAGCATGTCGAGCTTCTTGGCGGCGGCATAGGCGCCCACGAGCTCATGCATGCGGGGGGCCTCGTCGCCCATCTCGCCCATCTCGCCCAGGATCGCCATGCGCGAACCGTCACAGATGAGTGAGCACAGCAAATCGAGGCCGGCAGCCATAGACTCGGCACTGGCGTTATAGGAGTCGTCGATGATGCGTGCTCCGCTCTTGGCGCGCTTGATCTCCTGACGGTGACCGGTGATCGTAAGACCCCTAAAGGCAGCATCGATCTGCTCGGGCGTCACGCCCAGACGATAGGCGACCGCGGCGGCCTTGACGGCATTGGGCACGGACTGCACGCCGGGAATGGCCAGCATGGTATCGACCGTGTCGCCCTGACCAAAGTCGAGCGTAAAGACCGGATGGCCCTCGTCGTCGACGCGAATGTCGCGTGCGCGGACCTCGTCGTCGTCCGAGACGCCGGCCAGCATCACGTCAATACCTGCAGGCTGGGCGAACGTATCGCGAATGAACGGCGTAAAGTCGTCCTCGCCGCCCAAAACCAGCAACGGCGAGAAGTCGCCGGCGGCGCACATGCCCCGGACAATCTCGGACTTGGCGCGGGCGATGTTCTCGCGGCTGCCCAGGATACCGATGTGGGAGGTTCCGATCTTGCTCACGATGGCAAGATTGGGGTTGGCAGACTGGGACAGGCGCTCAATCTCATGAAAATGGTTCATGCCCATCTCGAGCACCAGGACCTCGGTATCGGCCGGAGCGGAAAGCACCGTGAGCGGCATGCCGATCAAGTTGTTGAAATTGCCCTTCGTGGCCCAGACGCGATAACGCTTGGCGAGCACGGCGGCGAGCACGTCCTTGGTCGTCGTCTTGCCAATCGAACCGGTAATGCCGACGACCAGGCAGCCAAGCTCCAAGCGATATACGTGCGCCAGGCGCAGCAAGAACTCCACGGGGTCGTCGGTCAGCAAGATGGCGCATCCCTTATCCTGCGCCAACGAAACCAGCTCGGCATCGGGCTCGCGCGTCATCACGACGGCACCGGCACCCGACTCGATGGCACGGGAGGCAAAATCATTGCCGTCGACCTTTTCGCCGGGGAAGGCGACAAAGATCGTCCCCTCCTCGACCTGACGCGAGTCGATAACGCACCCGCGGCATACCCGGTCGACTTCTTCCGTCACGGTTCGGGCCCCCGTTGAGGCCGCGAGGTTGTTGACGGCGATCTCTATCATTGCAGCTCCCCTGTAAACCTAATAATGCTATCGGCGTATTGTATCCCAGTGCCATGCGCGCGTGGTGCAGGGCATGTGAACGCCCTTCAGATCAAACGGCAGGCCACGCTCAAGATTGTAACCCCCCTACTTCGTGCGCGGGATACCCAGCACGTCGAGCGCGTTGGCCATAATGGACTGGAATGGCACCGCGGCGGCATCCGAGCCGCTCGGCGTTCCATCGAGTGTGATATAGCACAGCACCTTGGGCGACTGTGCCGGCGCAAAGCCCATAAAGGACGACATGTAGTTCTCCTTGAGGTAACCGCCGTTCTCGTCAGCACGCTCGGCCGTACCGGTCTTGCCCGCCACGTCATAGCCATCGACCGCACCGCCAACGCCCGTGCCTTCGGACACGACCGTCTGCATGCACGATGTCACCTGGGCGGCAGCGTCCTCCGAAATCGCACGCTCGCCTTCGCCCCAGTCCTTCTCATCGCCCTTGCTGGACTTATAGAAGTGCGGCGTCATCATCACGCCGCCGTTCGCGATGCCGCCCACGGCACGTGCGACCTCGATCGGCGAGACGGACAGCGCCTGGCCAAAGCTCATCGAGCCCAGCGTGGCGCCGTCGTACTGGTCGCGCTCCTTGACGATGCCCAGACTCTCACCCGGAAAATCGACACCGGAGCTATGGCCGATACCCCACTTGTCCACATAAGTGGCAAAATCATCGGCACCGATCTTGCGTCCCACCAGGACAAAGCCCACATTGGACGAACGGCGCATCATCTCGCGCACGTCCATGGTCATGGTGTAGTCGCGCTTGTCGGCGTCGGTAACGGTGTCGTCGCCAACCTTGATGCTCGCCGGCACCTCAAACGACGTGCTCGAACGCACGGCGCCCAAGTCGAAGCCGGCACCGGCCACGAGCGTCTTAAAGACCGAGCCGGGCTCGTAGGCATCGGTAACCAGGCGCAAGTTCATGTCCTCGGTCTTGGCGTTTTCCAGATCGGTCTGGTCATATGTCGGATACGAGCATGCCGCCAGAATCTCGCCCGTCGTGGGATCGGTGACCAGGGCCGAGCCATTCTTGGCCTTGGTCTTTTCGACCGCCTCGGCCAGGGCGTCCTCGGCGGCACGCTGGATATTGACATCGAGCGTCGTCACGATGTCCACGCCGTCCACCGCGGCAACCTTCTTATAGGCGCCGCCCGCAATATAGCTACCGTCCCTCGCCCGCTCGCGCACCAGCGAACCGTTCGTTCCGGTCAAAAGCTTGTTGTACTGTTTTTCGAGGCCCGTCAGACCGTCGTTGTCCACGTTTACCACGCCAAGCACCTGCGATGCCAGGTTGCCGTAGGGGTACACGCGCTTCATGGCCTGTTCAAAGAGCACGCCTGGCAGGTTCTTCTTCTCCAGCGCCGCGACATCGTCCTCGTCCACCTGACGTTTGATATACACCCAGGTGCCATCCGACTCAACGAGCTCGCGACAGGTCTTTTTATCGATTCCCGTAGCTTTGACCAGCGCCGATACCGTCTTGTCAACGTCCTCGATAAGCTGAGGATTCACGGCGATGTTGCGGCATTCGACCGACGACGTCAGCACGTTGCCGTTACGGTCGTAGATGGTACCGCGCTTGGCATACAGCGTCTGCGCAAGCAAGCGACGTGCATCGGCGCGGTCGCGCAACTTATCGGCTTCCACGATTTGATAGTCAGCAAGGCGAAGGACGCCCAAACCCAAGCCAAACCCGATAAAGCCCATGACGGCCTTGCGGCGGGGCAGCGGCGTGCCCGTGAGCCATTCGGTCGAAGAGCTCTTGCGCGGTCTGGTGTTATGCATTTGAGGGCCGCTCGAGCCACGGAGACGCGACGCAGGGTCGTTGCCATAGGACGGCCTCGCGTTGTAAGATGGCCGACCCGTTCCTTGATAACCAGAACGTCCCCGCGATGAGGGACGTCCAGAACCGCGACCCCCGTCGGAGCCGCGGCGATAGTCATTTGTCATACTCAGCTACCGTCTTGTTACTGAGCGGTCGCGGTCGAGCTAGCGCCCGCGGCTGCATCCTGCGAAAAATCAAGTGTAACGCTCTCGCTGGGCTCCACCATGCCATAAGCACCCGCAAGGTCGCGAATGCGTGTGTCGGCACCATAGACCGAATGCATGACCTCCAGGTCGGAGCTCTCATCGGTCGCCTTCTCGAGCGTGTTGGTAAGCGCGGCGTTGCTGTTGAGCACCTGGGCCGTAACGCCGGCGAGCGCCACACGGGCGACACCGATCGTCATGAAGATGGCCGCAATGATGCAAAACGTTTTAAGAACGCTCATGAAAACCGGGCTTACCGCCTGGTTTGCCTGACGGCCCGCGCCCGTGTAGACATCAAAGCGCGGCGTGCGCTGCTCGCGGGGAGCAGCGGGAGCCTGCGGTGCCTCACGATAGGCGGGCATGGCGTTCATATCATAGGCGAGTGCTGCGTTTGAGGTGTTGTAGCCCATGATATGCCGCCTCCCATCCCGAGTACGTTGGTAGTGTGTTTAAGCTTCGTTTGTGGTACGAGCGGGAGGTCCAATATCGCGCGGTCGCGTCTACAGACGCTGTGCCACGCGGATCTTGGCTGATCTCGCCCGAGGGTTGCGCGCAACCTCATCGGGTTGGGCAACCAGGGGTTTGCGGGTGATGACCTTGAGTATCGGCACGTTGCCGCACACGCACACCGGAATCTCCGGCGGACACGTGCACCCCTGGCTCATCTCCTTAAAGTGGTTCTTTACGATACGGTCCTCGAGCGAGTGATACGAGATGACGCAGATACGTCCGCCCGGGTTGAGCCACCTGGTGGCGGCATCAAGCCCTCGTTCGAGCACATCGAGCTCGTGATTGACCTCGATGCGAATGGCCTGGAAACTTTTCTTGGCCGGGTGTCCACCATGCCGACGAGCGGCAGCCGGGATACCCGCCTTGATGATCTCGACAAATTGGCCGGTGGTTTCGATCGGTTCTTGCTCGCGGCGGCGCACGATCTCGCGCGCGATCTGCGAGGCGAACTTCTCTTCGCCGTAGACGCGTAGAATCCGGGCGAGGTCGTGTTCGTTATAGGTGTTGATGACCTCAGCTGCGTTTAAGGTGTTGTTACCCGGATCCATCCGCATGTCCAATGGGGCGTCCTCGTTGTACGAAAAGCCCCTGCCAGGGATATCGAGTTGCGGCGACGAAACGCCCAAGTCGAACAGGAAGCCATCGACCCCGGGCACCTCGGCCGAGCAAAGCAGCTCGTCCAAGTCGCCGAAGTTGCCCTTCAGCAGCTGGTGCGGTACGCCGGGAACCTCGCGGTCCAGACGGGCGCCAGCGGCCTCGAGGGCCATGTCGTCCTGATCGACGCCGAGCAAAAGGCCGGTCTCCCCCACCTGCGCGGCCATCTTTACCGAATGGCCGGCACCGCCAAGGGTGCAGTCGCAGACGACGGAGCCGCTCTTTAGCTGCAGCGACTCAAGCACTTCGCCGAGCATGACAGGTTCATGCCGATATTCTTGTGTCAAGATCCCACGCTCCATCCGTTACTCGTGCCTTGCCCTTACGAGAAGAAGAGGTCCAGCAGGGCCTCGTCATCATCGTCCTCATCGGCCGTAGCGCGGTCCCAAACCTCAAGGTGGTCGTAGTTGCCCACAACCGTGACCTCGCGGTCGAGGTTCGCCTGCTTGCGGAGAGACTCAGAAAGACCGATACGACCTGCGCTGTCCACATCCATCGACGTGGTGCGCTTGTTGATCGCCCTCATGAGCTTCTGGTCGTTGATGTCACGCGGGTTAAAACCCTCGTGGCCCTCACGACCCGCGAAGAGTCCTTCGACCCACTTATCGAAGGCCTCGGCAGAGAACACGTACAGAGCATCGACATCCAGGGCTTTGAACACGCGAACGTGCTCTCCAAGCTCCTCACGAAGGGGTGCAGGCAGGGATAGACGACCTTTTGCATCGAGATTGCGCTCGTATGCACCCGTCATTCCCATGTGCGCCCTCCCCTCGGTTACTCAGATGGCACGTACGCGGGGAACCACCCCGCCTGTCGACGTCATCAATAATATGGGAAACCGCCCCATTTTTCAACACCTTTCCCCACCCCTTCCCCCACCCCGCCCCACTACTCCACCCACCATATATTGCAAAACACCCCCAAGCATATGTTCGAAAACACAATATGTTGTGTTTACAGCAAAGGCGGGATGCCACCTGTAGAACCACGCCCGCGAACCTCAACCTTCAAGTTGACCTTGAGGCGATTTTTACGTCCCTTTACACGTCGTTCACATCGCCCCCAAACTCCCCCACCCACGGCACACACGGCCCACCACCGCGTCGGTGTCTGGCGAAAAATGGGGTGGGCCCCAGATTGCCCATGCGCGCAAAAGTGCGTCTCGGCAATCTGGGGCCCGTCCCCTTTAATATTTATAAATATGCAGGTCAGCGAGGTGCTAGCGATGTGCCAACGGATGCGCCACCAGATAGACCTCGGTCAGTTGCGTGCGGTCGACATGCGTGTAGACCTGCGTGGTCGAAATATCGGCATGGCCCAAAATCTCCTGCAGCACACGCAGGTCGGCACCGCCCGCGAGCATGTGGGTGGCAAAGGAGTGGCGCAGGGTGTGGGGATGGAGCCCAACCAGCCCCACCTGGCGCCCATACCGCTCGCATATCGCATGCACGGCCTGGCGCGACAGGCGACGTCCGTTCTTATTTAAAAAGACCGCCGAGGTCTCCGTCCCGTGAGCATGGGCGGCCAGGAGAGTGCGCCCGTCACCTATATAGCGTGTCAGGGCACGCGCCGCGCTTCCCACCAACGGGGCCAGACGCTCCTTGGAGCCCTTACCGCGCACCAGGACAAACCCGTCATCGATATGGATATCGCCCACATCGAGCCCAACCAGCTCACTCACGCGCAAGCCGCAACCGTAAAGCACTTCCAAGATGGCACGATCGCGCAGTCCCATCTCGCCCTCGGGAAAGTCTTGATCGAGCAGTGCCAAGACATCTTCCACCGAAAGGTATTCCGGCAGGCGATCTGCCTTTTTGGGTAGGCGCAACGCCGCCGTCGGGTTTTGGGCCACGGCCCCATCGCGCACCAAAAAGGCATGCAGGCCCTTCACGGCAGCAAGTGCACGCTCCACCGAGGCGTCGGAATAGCCTCCGTCGCGGCGATCGGCAACAAAGCCCTCCACGGCCTGACGGCTCACATCTTCAAAAGACGCAATGCCAGCCCGCTCCAGATAGGCGCAGTACGTCGTCAGGTCACGACGGTAGGCCGCAATCGTATTGCGCGCCAAGCCCCGCTCGACCGCGAGGTAATCGAGATACTCCCCCGCCGCCACAGCGAGCGACGAGGGAGTAGCTTCGGTATGTTCCTGGTTCGCCGGCACCCTTAGTCCGTAGCGAGGTTCATGGGCGTCACCTGCAGACGGTCGACACCCTCGTGCTGGCCGATCGAAGCGCGTACGAACTCGCGGAACAGCGGCTGCGGGTTGGTCGGACGGCTCTTGAACTCGGGATGAGCCTGGGTTGCCACATACCACGGATGCACGTCGCGCGGCAGCTCGACCATCTCGACCAGACGCTCGTCGGGCGAAAGACCCGAGATAACCAGACCGGCGTCCTCGAGCTGGTCACGGAAGGCGTTGTTGAACTCAAAACGGTGACGGTGACGCTCGTAGACGAGCTCCTCGCCGTATGCCTCGCGCGCGAGGGTATCGGCGGCGAGCTTGCACGGATAGGCGCCCAGGCGCATGGTGCCGCCCTTCTCGGTCACGTCCTCCTGCGAGCTCATCAGGTCGATGACACTATACGGGCCGTCCGGATCGAACTCGGAAGAGCTGGCGCCGGCAAGGCCGACCACGTTGCGGGCAAATTCGCACACGGCCACCTGCATACCCAGGCAAATGCCCAGATACGGAATCTTGTGCTCGCGGGCAAACTCGGCCGCGAGGATCTTGCCCTCCAGGGCGCGCTTGCCAAAGCCGCCAGGGACCAAGATGCCCGAGGCGTCACCCAGGACCTCGGAGACGTTCTGCTCATCGAGGCTCTCGCCATCGATCAGCTGCACATCAACGTGGCGATCGTAGAACACGCCCGCGTGGTGCAGGGCCTCGATAACCGACAGGTAGGCATCGGGCAGCTGCGTATACTTGCCCACGACGGCGATCTTCACCTTGTCGGCGTGCTGGTTGGCATGGTTCTGCTTGCGCAGGAACTCGTTCCACTGACTCATGTC
The DNA here is from genome assembly GCA_048227095.1 of Collinsella aerofaciens. Lineage (GTDB taxonomy): Bacteria > Actinomycetota > Coriobacteriia > Coriobacteriales > Coriobacteriaceae > Collinsella > Collinsella aerofaciens_CF. Next base: position 8,704 of record DBFAHJ010000102.1, read on the forward strand.
GCGCTCACGCGGGTCCAGACCCAGACGCTCGCAAATGCGCAGGTCAAAGTCCTGCTCGGCAAGCAACTGCGGAACATCGTAGATGCTCGCGCAGTCCTCGTTGGTAAAGACACAGTCGGTGTCGACGTCGCAGAAGCTTGCAATCTTGCCGCGGATGGCATCGTCGATATGGTGGTCGGAGCGCAGAACGATAATATCGGGCTGGATACCAAAGCTGCGGAGCTCCTTAACGGAGTGCTGCGTCGGCTTGGTCTTGACCTCGTGGGCGGCGGCGATATAGGGAACGAGCGACACGTGGATGTAGCAGACGTTCTCGGGGCCGGCCTCCTTGCGATACTGGCGAATGGCCTCGACAAACGGCTGCGACTCGATGTCGCCGATGGTGCCGCCCAACTCAGTGATGACCACGTCGGAGCCGGTCTGCTCCTCAATACGACGGAACTTATCCTTAATGGCGTTCGTGACGTGCGGAATCACCTGTACGGTGCCGCCCAAAAAGTCACCGCGACGCTCGCGGGCGATCAGGCTCTTATAGATGGCACCAGTCGTAAAGTTGGAATCGCGGGTCAGGTTCTCATCAATAAAGCGCTCGTAGTGGCCCAGGTCCAGATCGGACTCGTAACCGTCCTCGGTCACAAAGACCTCACCATGCTGGAACGGGCTCATGGTGCCGGGGTCGACGTTCAGATACGGGTCGGCCTTTTGCATCGTTACCTTGTAGCCGCGCGACTTGAGCAGACGGCCCAGCGAGGCCGCGGTAATACCCTTGCCCAGAGATGAAACCACGCCGCCGGTCACGAACACATGCTTGGTCATATTGAGTTACCTGCGCTTCCCGTAGAAGTTGTCCATACACATCTTACGGGTCTTCATTGTAATACTCGCGACGCGCGCCGCACGCAATTTTTCTTACGCGCAATCGCATTTCTCCATCTCGAAACAAAACGCCGTCCGGTTGCCCAGGCGGCGTCGCTTCCACTATGAATGCACGCTGTTATCGATCGGCGACTTCGTCCTCGATCAAGTCCTGCACAAGCATACCGGCACGGATGCCCTCTAGATACCACTCGCCACGCTCCGTGAGACAAATACCATTTGCGAGCTGGCCGCCGTCGTCGCTGTAGCGCGAGACGACCTCGATGATGTCTTCGGATTCCAAGCGCTCAATTGCCGCGCGGGCGCGATACGGAGACACCCCCACACGCTCGGCAAGCGTCTTGCGCGAAAAGCCATAAAATCCGCCGTTGTCTTCGGACAGCTGTGCGATCTCCATCAGCACCTGCACCTCGACACGCTTCATATCGTTGACACTCGCACGACCCTTGCCAGCCATGGCAGCCTCCTCAAACCGAGCACGGGCATCACTTGCACCGTGCGCGACCGGCACACCCCATGATGGCCGGCAACATCCATCATGCGGCATCCCCGCAAAAGGATGAAACAATTAGGGTTATTGTATACCGCCCAAATCGCTTATAGGCAGGTAAGCGGGCTATTTTTAGGTTAAACGGTAGCTTTGTTGATAAAAGGGGCACACCGAATGCATACCCGATGTGCCCCTTTCAGACCAATTTATCCAGGCTTAGCGGTGGAAGAAACCACGGCGCTCGAACTTGGGCTCGCAGCACACGTTGATGCCCAGCTTGCGCAACACCGTCTCGTCCGTCGGCGAGATGATCACGCTAAAGAAGGCATCGCACCCGCGCAGCTGCTCCAGACCCGAAAGGACGCGGGCGGCCGTCTCGCTCGTAGCCGAGGTGATCGAGAGCGCCATAAGTGTCTCGTCGGTATGCAGGCGCGGGTTTTTGCTGCCCAGGAAATGCGTCTTGAGCTTGCTGATGGGCTCAATCGCCTCATCGCTGATGACCTCGAGCTCAAGGTCGACGCCCGAAACATGCTTAAGCGCATTCATGATGAGCGAACTTGCGGCACCCAGACGCGTGGAGGTCTTACCGGTCACCACGGAGCCGTCGGGCATAACCATGGCGCCCACGGGACCACCCGTCAGCTGCTCCCTGGTAAGGGCGGCCGAGCGCGCCGGCGAGTAGTTCTTATCGATACCGGCTTTCTTCATAATGAGCTTGAGGCGGTCGACTTGCTCGTCACCCACGCCGGTGCGGCGCACGTTTTCGACCGCGGCAAAGTAGCGGCGGACGATCTCCATCTTGGAGGCATCGCGACATGCATCATCATCGGTAATGGCAAAGCCGACCATGTTGACGCCCATGTCCGTGGGGCTCTGGTAGGGACTCTCGCCCAGGATTTTCTCCATCAAGGCGTGGACCACCGGGAAGGCCTCGACATCACGGTTGTAGTTGACCGTAGTCTTGTTGTAGGCCTCCAAGTGGAAGGAGTCGATGATGTTGGCATCGTCGAGGTCTGCCGTGGCGGCCTCGTAGGCGATGTTGACCGGATGCGTGAGGGGAAGGTTCCAGACCGGGAAGGTCTCGAACTTGGCGTAGCCGGCAGCGGTGCCGTGTTTGTGCTCGTGGTAGAGCTGCGACAGGCAGGTGGCGAGCTTACCCGAGCCAGGACCCGGCGCGGTGACCACGACGAGCGGACGAGTGGTCTCGACAAACTCGTTCTTGCCATAGCCGTCGTCGGACACGATCAGGTCGACGTCGTGCGGATAGCCCTCGATGGGATAGTGCAACTTGGCAGGAATGCCGAGCGCGTTCAGGCGATTGCGGAACACATCGGCGGCGGGCTGGCCGGCGTACTGGGTGATAACCACGGCAGCGACAGCAAAACCGTTGCCGCGGAACAGGTCGACCAGGCGCAAGACGTCCTCGTCATAGGTAATGCCCAGGTCGCCACGGGCCTTATTCTTCTCGATGTGGTTCGCGTTGATCGCGATGATGACCTCAACGTCATCGGCAATGCTCTTGAGCATGCGGAACTTGCTGTCCGGTTCAAAACCCGGCAGCACGCGACTCGCGTGATAGTCGTCAAACAGCTTGCCGCCAAACTCCAAATACAGCTTGCCACCAAACTGCGAGATACGCTCTTTAATATGAGCGGCCTGCAGCTCGATATACTTCGCGTTGTCGAAACCCTGGCGCATATATGGCTCCCGTCCCGTTTCCATTTAATGTTCTAGGCGATTATAACGGAGCAGACCCTTCCCAACACCCAAGCAGCCAACGGGCATCAACCAAACACGTCATCGATAAGTTGCGGTGAAATAGTTCCCGTTTAACCCCTCAAGACGGCCAAACAGGAACTATTCCACCGCAACTTCCCCTTTTTGGCGCAAACTAACCTGACACCTTTGCACCAACAAGGGAAACGTCGCTGGTTGAGCATAAGTCAGCGAGCGACGTCCAGGACGTACAAGTTGGCATGAAAAAGGCAAGGCATAGACCTTCTGGTCATGCCTTGCCTTTTGAATGACAAATTGTCGTTCTGGGCGGCGCGCAGCGTCGACTGGTTGCGCGGTTCGTAGAACCGCGCAACATAAGTGCGCCCCCTCCCGCGCACGGAACGGGAGGGGGCTAAAGGTAGGAGTCTACCGGTGGGTTGACCCCACCGGACAGACGATGACCAGATGATCCTTTACAGGATCGTCAAGGTTTCCGTGGGGTACCCGTTGGGTACTTAGAGCAACACGCAGGCGACGGTCAGGATGATGGCGCAGACGACGGAGAGCGCGACGATGAGCTTAAGGGCAAACTTGAGCCAGGTCGTCCACTCGATCTTGGCCAGGGCGAGACCGCCCATGATGGCACCGGAGGTCGGGGTGAACAGGTTCACGACACCGATGGCGGCGGAGAAGATCATGACCATGACCTCGGGCGAGAAGCCGAGCTTAACAGCCAGCGGTCCCATGATGGGCATGGAAACGGTGGCCATACCGGAGGTCGAGGGGATCAGGAAGGACAGGCCGAAGTAGACCAGGAAGCTCATGGGAGCGAAGATCACGCCGGACAGGCCAGCCAGGGCATTGGCGGCAGCGTCGAGGACGAAGACGTCGAGGCCGGTGTTAGCCATGAGGACGGAGATACCACGGGCGAGGGCGATGACGAGAACAACGGACATCATGTCGGCAGCGCCGGTGATAAAGGTGTTAACGATCTGCTTCTCGGACAGGCCACCGATGATACCGATCAGGACGGCCATGAGGAAGAACCAGGTGGAAGCCTCGTCGAAGTACCACTGGCCAATGGGCAGGCCGGTGATCAGGGCAGACCAGCCCTGGACGACGGCGTTACCGTCGGCGTCGTAGACAGCGCCAGCGTCGAAGAAGTTGGCGACGCCCTCGTTGAGGTCGGCCAGCGGAATGAAGCCGACGATCATGACGACGAAGGTGAAGGCGAAGGCAATCAGAACACCCTTCTGACGACCGGTGAGCTTGACCTCCTTGTGGACCTCGGAAGCAGCCTTGCCGTGAGCCTCTTCGGCGTCCTTGAGCTCCTGCATCGACAGGATGGTGGAACCCTTGTCAGCCTTGACCTTCTTGGCATAGTTCATCACGAAGAAGATGGACATAGCGGTAGTGACAATCCACAGGACGGCACCGAGGCCGATGATGATGGACTGGTTGACCTCAATGCCAACGCCGGTCAGAGCGTCGACGGCAGCGCCGACGGCGAACGGGTTAACCGTGGAGCCCAGGCAGCCGCAGCCAGCGCCGAGCAGGACGGTAGCGGCACCGACCATGGGGTCGAAGCCAGCGGCCATCATGGTAGCGGCGAGCAGGGCGTAGAAGGGAACGGTCTCCTCGCACATACCATAGGTGGTACCACCGAGGGAGAAGATGAGCATCAGCACGGGAATGAGCATAATCTCGTTGCCCTTAAGCTTCTGCACCAGAACGGCGATGCCGTTGTCCAGGGCGCCGGTCTCGGTCATCATGCCGAGGAAGCCGCCCAGGATCATAACGAAGAGGCAGACGGGCAGAGCGTCAGCGAAGCCCAGGATCGGGGCGGTGCAGAAATCGCTCAGACGGGCTGCGGTAACCGCGCCGCCGGACGTGCCGGAGACGATAACGGTAATCACTGCAACAATTGCCAGCAGAGCTAGAAGAATAGTGAACGATGAAGGCATACCGCGCTTTTTCTTAGCGGTCTCAGTCATGGTTCTCATCCCCCCTTCATAAATCATTTAACTTTCTCGCGCGAAGCGGATCTTCCGTGCCGTGCCCACCGCCCGACGCGAGATATTTACCAGACAAAGCCGCTCGGGGTGTGCAGCAATACACCCCGAGCGAGATGCTAGATGCTCTTACTTGAGCGTGGCGTACATGACAGCCTTGATGGTGTGCATGCGGTTCTCGGCCTCGTCGAAGACCTTGGAAGCGGGGCTCTCGAAGACCTCGTCGGTGACCTCCTGCTCGGTGATGCCGAACTGCTCGCACTTCTCGGCGCCAATCGTGGTGTTGGTGTCGTGGAAGCTGGGCAGGCAGTGCAGGAAGATGGCACCCGGGTTGGCCATAGCCATGACCTCGGAGGTAACGCGATACGGGGTGAGCTGAGCGATGCGCTCGGCCCAGACCTCGTCGGGCTCGCCCATGGAGACCCACACATCGGTGTAGATAACGTCGGCACCGGTGACGCCGTCCTTGACGTCAGTGGTCAGCTTGATGGTGCAGCCGTTGGCCTCGGCGATGGGCTTGCAGGCCTCGATGACGTCGTCAGCGGGCATGCACTCCTCGGGGCCGCAGGCCACGAAGTTCATGCCGAGCTTGGAGCAGACAACCATGAGGGAGCGAGCGACATTGTTCTTGCAGTCGCCCATGAAGACGAGGGTCTTGCCCTTGATGTCGTAGTTGAAGTTCTCCTGGACGGTCAGGATGTCGGCGAGCATCTGGGTGGGGTGCCACTCGGTGGTCAGGCCGTTCCACACGGGCACGCCGGACTTGGCAGCGAGCTCCTCGACGTCGTCCTGGGCAAAGCCACGGAACTCGATGCCGTCATACATGCGGCCGAGAACGCGGGCGGTGTCCTCGATGGACTCCTTCTTGCCCATCTGCGACGAACCGGGATCGAGGTAGGTGACGCCCATGCCCAGATCCATGCCGCCGACCTCGAAGGCGCAGCGGGTACGAGTGGAGGTCTTCTGGAAGAGCAGAACGATGTTCTTGCCCTCGAGATAGCGGTGCGGAACGCCAGCGCGCTTCATGTCCTTGAAGTTCTTGGAAAGCTTGAGCAAGTACTCGATCTCCTCGGTGGAGAGGTCGAGGAGCTTGAGGAAGCTACGGCCGGAGAGGTTAACACCCATGGTTCGTTTCCTTTCGAAAAAATGAATTACGTAAGTATTAGTGTTGCCCGTTTGACGGGCGAAACCGGTGCGGTTGTAGGGGGACCGCACCGGAAACGGAAAGACTTAGAGGTCCTCGCGCCAGAAGGGCATGCTCATGCAGCGCGGGCCGCCGCGGCCGCGGGAGAGCTCGGCGGAGGGCACGACGAGAAGGTCCAGGCCCTCCTTGTACAGCACGTCGTTGGTGACGGTGTTGCGGGCGTAGA
>DBFAHJ010000103.1:0-14174 GCA_048227095.1 Collinsella aerofaciens
GGTGGGCCGTCAGGGGTTCGAACCCTGGACCTTGGGATTAAAAGTCCCCTGCTCTGCCAGCTGAGCTAACGGCCCGCGGGTGGCATTGTACCACGGTCTGGGACTATTCCCAACTCCATTGGCCGTTCTGGAAAATCACAACTTCACGTCCATCAGGCGTAATGCCCGTAATATCGATGTCGTCCGTGCCGATCATAAAATCGACGTGCGTGCTCGAGACGTTAACGCCATGCTCCAGGAGCTCCTCCTTGGACATGTCATACCCACCCTCGATGCATTCGGGGAAACCGACACCTAGCGCGAGATGGCAGCTAGCGTTCTCGTCATAGAGCGTGTCATAGAACAGAACGCCGCTTTCGCGGATCGGAGTGTTCTTGGAAATGAGCGCGACCTCGCCCAGATGAGCGGCACCTTCATCGGTGTCAATAATGCTCGCAAGCGTTGCCTTGCCCACGCGGGCGTCGTAGTCCACCACGCGGCCGCCCTCGAACTTAATCCAAAAATCTTCGACTTTATTGCCGTGGTGGATGAGCGGCATGGCCGAGTACACGATACCGTCGGCGCGCATGCGATCGGGCGAGGTGAAGACTTCCTCGGTGGGAATGTTGGGGAAGAAGGGGTGTCCATCGGGCGTCTTGCCCTTGCCGCCGGCCCACTCGTGACCCTTCGTCATGCCAATCGTCAGATCGGTTCCATTTGCCGCGGTGTAATGCAAGTAGTCGAAACGATTGTCGTTCAGGAAACGCAGGTTCTTTTCGAATGCGGCGTCATGGAGTTCCCAGTCGCTCTCCGGGTCCTGGCCATCGGCGCGCGCGGTGTGCAGAATCGCATTCCATAGTTTATAGATTGCAACCTCATCGGCGTCTCCTGGGAACACCTCGTGCGCCCAAGCCACGACCGGAGCGCCGGCGATGCACCACGGATTGATGTTGTAATCCAGTCCACGGCGGAAAACTTTGCACTGCGTATTCCTCGCCTTTGATGCCGCGGCCGGCTTGGCTGGATCGATGCCCTTGAGGGCCGCAGGATCCGCACCTTCGATAAAGACAAAGCAGGCACCATCCTGGGCCAAGGAATCCAGCTGCATGCGCTTCCACTCGGGTGTCTGCTCAAAATAGCTTTTCTCGACATGCTCGTACGTGAGCCTCGTCACGGCATCATCGGCCCAAATGACCGTCACGTGGCCGGCGGCGGCAGCATAGGCCTCCGCGACCACCACGCGCGCAAACGGCGCGCACTCGACCGGAGACTGAACGACGACCTCCTGGCCGGGCTTGACGTTTACGCCCTTGCGGACGACCAGGCGCGCGTAGTTTTTAATCTTGGGCTCCAGGGCCTTCATGCCCTCCAGAGCCTCTTCGACCGTCAGGGCAGCTCGAATCATGTGCCACTCCATCTATCTATAGAACAGTAAAAAGGCGCGCCGCAAAAACGACGCGCCTTATATCTTAGCGATAAGTATGTATGCAAACGCTACTTCTTCTTGGAGTCCTTCTGGTCCTCCTCGGCAGCCGCGCGCTCAATAAGAGCGTTGAGCTTGTTCTCGGACATGCCCTCGGCCTGCGCGCGGTACATGTTGCGCAAGGGACGAATACGAGCGAAGTCGTAGATAAAGTCACCTAGGATGATGACATAGGACAAAACGATGCCGACCATCTGGACAGGGCTGGACACCATGCCAGCGGGAGCGAAGTACAGCGAGGCCCAAATTGCCACGACGAGCACCATGCCAATGGCGAGCACAATCCACCAGATGCGACGGCGCTTGGTGTAGTCCTCGTCCTGCTTGAGGAGGATATTCGACACCGTATAGATGCGGTCCTCCTTGGCGCGCTGCTTGGCCTTGCGGGCGCGCTTCTCCTCTTTAGAGAGGCCCTCGAGGTTCTCGCCCTTCTCGAGCTCTTTGCGGCGTGCCTTAGACGAAGCCGGCACGATGCGAACGGAGCTCGCTGCTTGGCGGGCGGGCTTAGCAGATGCGGCAGACTTGCGCGCAACCCCGGTAACTTCGTGGGATTGCGTGCGCTTGTTCGTGGCGCTACGGGTACTCACTTATGCGTTCTCCTTCATGCTTGTGAACTGGGAGCCGGTGATGATCTGGAAGGCCTCGCGATAGCGCTCGGACGTGCCATCGATGACCTCGGCGGGCAGGTGCGGGGTCTCCCCCGTCATATCCCAGTTGGCCTTGAGCCAATTGCGGACGAATTGCTTGTCGTAGCTAGGCTGGATCTTGCCCTCCTCGTAGCTGGCAGCAGGCCAGAAACGGCTGGAGTCGGGCGTGAGGCACTCGTCGATCAGCGTGACCTTGCCATCAATAACACCAAACTCGAACTTGGTGTCAGCGATGATGATGCCACGGGTCGCGGCGTACTCGGCAGCGGCCTTGTAGATCTTGAGGGAAAGGTCACGAATCTGCGTGGCGATGTCCTCGCCCACGATCTCGCAGCAACGCTCGAACGAGATGTTCTCGTCGTGGTCACCGATCTCGGCCTTCGTGGACGGCGTGAACAACGGCTCGGGAAGCTTGGAAGCCTCGGTCAGGCCCTCAGGCAGCTGGATGCCGCAGACGGTGCCGTTCTCGTCGTAGGTCTTCTTGCCCGAACCGGTCAGATAGCCGCGGACGATGCACTCGATAGGAATCGTCTGGGCCTTCTTAACCAGCATGGCGCGGCCAGCGAGGTAGTCACGATACTCAGCAAACTCCTCGGGGAAATCCGCCGGGTCGATGGAAACGAGATGGTTGGGGACGATGTCGGCAAACTTATCGAACCAGAATGCCGAGATGCGATTGAGCACCTCTCCCTTAAACGGAATCTCGTCGGGAAGAATGAAGTCGAACGCAGAAATGCGGTCGGTGGCGACCATCAGCAGGTTTTCACCGGCATCGTAAATATCACGAACCTTGCCACGGGAATCCGGACGACGCTCCATCGTTGTCACGTGAGTCACTCCTTACCTAAATACGACAGAAATGCGGGTTCTTTCCCGCATGTTTTCGCAAACTCGGAGCGGCAGGGACGCGGCCCCTCCTTCACCGAATAGCGAAAAGCTAGTGCTCCATTGTAGTAGATGCCGCGTCTGCCGTGTGCTCGCGGGGCAGATGAATTGTAAAAGTCGTACCCTTTCCAAGCTCCGACTCCACGGATATGTAGCCATGGTGACGCTCGACAATCTGCTTGGTCACGGCGAGGCCGACGCCCAGGCCGCCAGCTTCGCGGGCGCGGCTGGCATCGGCGCGCCAAAACCGCCCGAAAATGCGCGACAGATCGTCCTTGGCAATACCGATGCCGGTATCAGAAACGGCAATGCTGACGTGCCTGCGGTCACTGAGCACCGACACCACGACCCAACCGCCCTCGGGGGTGTAGCGCATGGCGTTGCTCATGAGGTTGATAACACATTGCGTGATCATGTCGGGATCTGCCTCGACAACGTCATCGTGGCCCTGCGTCTCATCTGCAAAGCGCAAACGCAGGTCACGGTCGGCAAACAGGCGCTCCTGGCCATTCACAATCGATCGCACGAACGGAACCATGTCCACCGGTTCTAGATTGAGCGGAGCCGTGCTGTTTTCCATACGCGATAGGTCGAGCATCTGCTGCACCAGACGAGCCAGGCGACGCGTCTCGGAAGCAACGGTCTCCAAATGCTCATCGTCGGTGGGATACACGCCATCCTGCATGGCCTCGACCGTTGCGAGCATGGCCATAAGCGGCGTGCGAAGCTCGTGTGCAACGTCTGAGGTCAGGCGCTTCTCGTGTTTCATATCCTTCTCGAGCGAAGTGGCCATCTCATCGAAGGTCTCACCCAGCTGATCGATCTCGTCATCACCGCGCAGTCCCGTGCGAGCCGACAGGTCGCCGTCACGGATTTGCTTTGCGGTACTGGTGATGCGATGAATCGGCTTGGTGAGCATGCGCGACACGAGCGATCCGATAACGACCGAAATGCAGATTGCAACAACCGCGGCGAGGGCCATGGCGTTAAAGGTCTTCTCCCTAAACGCAGAGTCCGCCTTGGTGAGCAGAGCGTCGGAGCCGATGGCCCACAGCTTTACCTGTCCGACATACTCGCCGGAAGACGTTACAATCTCGACGTTAGCAACGCTATCGGAGTCGGTTGGAGCAGACGAGACCGGGCTATGCGATGCCCTCTTGCCGCTCGTGTCGTCGGTCGTAGCCTGGTTTTCGCGTACATCGGCGGTGGCGCTTGCCGAGGGCCAGGAATCGTCATAAACGATCACGCCCTTTTTATTGACGACCTGCATGCCCAGATCGTCGGAAACCAAACTCGACGTTGCGACCGTGCGCAGTTCTCCCGCGGTCCAAGAGCCGTTTTCCTCATATGAGGTCGCCAACTTCTCGGCAGCGGAATTTGCGATTTCGACGATATTGGAGCGTGTGTAATCCGAAAAGACCGTGCCCCACACAACAGAGACAACGCCCACCAGCACCAATACTGTCATGAGCGATGTCAGAGCAAAAGCAAGTGCCATGCGCGAGGGATAGCTCATCGTTGGCCGTGAATCGGAACGAGGCGTGTTCCAACTAGCCTTGGAACCCGCCTCGCTCTCCTGCTTGTGCTTTTGTCCGATTTCAAAGCGCGCAGGTGTCATATGTGATTTCCCTATTTCTCGTCAGACTTATCGGTCTTGGCCGGAGCCTCGAAGCGATAGCCGACACCATGGACGGTGTAGAGCCACTTGGGCTTCTTGGGATCATCGCCCAGCTTGGCGCGAAGATTCTTCACGTGGCTATCGATGGTGCGCTCATAGCCCTCAAAGTCATACCCGAGCACTTTCTCGACCAGCTCCATGCGGTTATACACACGGCCGGGATGGCGGGCAAGCGTGGTGAGCAGTTTGAACTCGGAAGCCGTCAGATCGACTTCCTTGCCCTCGACCAAGATCTTGTGGCCCGAGATATCGATGACCAGATCGCCGAAGTCGAGTACCTCGACGGTGGGCTCGTCGGCCTGATGGGCACGGCGGAACAGAGCGCGAACGCGGGCGACGAGCTCGCGCGGCGAGAACGGCTTAATCAGATAGTCGTCGGCGCCGAGCTCAAGACCGATAATACGGTCCTCGATCTCGCCCTTAGCCGTCAGCATGATGATGGGGACATCCGAGGTATCGCGAATGGTGCGGCAAACGCGCTCGCCGGGAATCTTGGGGAGCATAAGGTCGAGCACGACCAGGTCGAACTGATGCTTCTCGAACTCCTCGATCGCGGACTGGCCGTCGCCGACGCCCACAACCCAGTAGCCTTCGCGCTCGAGATAGGCAGCGACGGCGTCACGGATTGCCTTCTCATCCTCGACCAGCAGAATCTTTTTTGCATCTGAAGCCATAACACGGCCCCCCTGTCTCAATTAGCTAAGAACAAGCCCATTTTAACGCACCTGATCCCGCCGGATGCCGCTATGACGCGGCAGCTCGGCGGGCGGTACTCACAATTACAACGCGTTTATTCCCCTGTTGGCGCCTTTTTAACCCCTCTAAGCTTAAAGAGAGAATAGACGTGCAGTGACCGTCTCTGGTATACCCTGGCTGTTGCGCACCGTGGCGTACGTAAGGAATGAGTCCGATTTTCCCGCCGTAGCTGGATAATCGCCATACTCCAAAGCGCGGTCGGGCGACAGCAGCGAGCCATAGGTCTTGGCAGAGGTGTCGATCAGGAAATGCGACGCCTGTACCTTAACAAGGTATTTATTCTTCTTGCCAGCCGCACATGCGAGCGGCTCGCGGGACAGGAAGAGGTACGGCCCTCCCTCATTACCGATATATGTGCCCATATTGCCCAGGCTGCCCACGCCACTATAGGCCGCCTCGATAGAAAACACGAAGGTATCGCCCATATATACGGCCTCGAAAGGCGAGACTGACGAGGGAAGGACTAGCTGGGCACGTTTGGTGTTGTTGCCGTCGGTCAGATCGATTGCCGTTATGCCGTAGTAGACGCCCTCGTCGTTGCGGACACGCGGCGAGATGGTCAAAATGCCGTCGCTCGCGCGCGGGGCCGATGCAAAGCGGCCCGTCGATTTCCAAATTACCTCGGCCTTGGATTCATCAAGCGAGCGACGATAGCAAAACGAATCACTACTCGTTTTATTGCCGCCTGCCGAAGGCATTTTATACCAGATGACTGATGCCCCGAACGCCGTAAACAGCGGCGGATCGTAGTCCTTGCCACCTCGATCGAGCTCAACCACGTCGCCAGAGAGCGAAGCGCCCGACAGATTTTGAGCGTAGAGCTTCCACGATGAATTGGCAAAGTTCATCTCAACCCACGCGAATACGCCGTCGCCGGCACGGACATCGTAGAATGCATATCCCGTGCCCTCGATAGGATCCTCGATTAATGTGGTAAGCGAGCCATCGCCCAGGTTGAGCACACCGAGCGTGTTGGCGTGCAGTGCCGATGCGGGCGCCATCATTGCCGCGGCGTAATCGCCGTCGCAGTAGTACAGCAGCGTACCCAGAGGCAGCGTCCACGACGCCGCCGGCTCAAGATCGATGTCGACTGCCTCGTACTCATCCGTAATCGAGATGATTTTGGAATCATCCTTGATAACCTGCGGCTCGCCGGCGGCATCATCGCTGGTGCCCGTTTTTTTCGAGCATCCGGCAAGCACCGTGGCAGCGCCCGCGGCAGCCCCACCGAGTACAAAGCCGCGACGCGATATTCCGTTCTTGATGTGATCGGCGATACCCATTAGGCGATCTCGGTGCGAGCGGCCTCGATAGCGCGTGTAAGCTGGTCGGCGCAGGAGGTCTTTTTCATACCGCAGGTATTACCGGCGAGAACCTCGATTACGCGATCGGCAGGAGCGCCCTCGACCAGCTTGGAGATAGCCTTGAGATTGCCGTCGCAGCCGCCGGTAAATTCAACGCCCATCACCTTGTTGCCGTCATCGGAAAGGTCAAGGTGAATATTGCGAGCACACACGCCCTGAGGCTTGTAATCAAACGAAATCATGCGATCCCCTCTCAGAATGTTATTCGAGACGACTATTATCCCCGTCTTTCCCTAAATGCAACGAGGCGCTTTGCCGGCAACACACATTACCAGCAAAGCGCCCTAAAAAGCTAACGTTATGCCCGAACCTACTCGAAGCTCAGCTGCTCCAGACGATCAAAGACCGTGTCGATACGGGTGAGGAAGTCCCACGGATCAAAGATCTCGTCGAGCTTTTCCTGGCTGACGGTGCAGCGCGGGTCAGCCTCGAGACGCTCCTTAAAGGTAGGGCCGGAGACACAATCCTGTACCTCGTGCCAGGTTGCCATGGCGTTCTCCTGCACAATGGCGTACGCGTCCTCGCGGGTGATGCCCGTGTCGACGAGGGCGAGCAGCACCTTGGAGGAGAAGATGAGACCGCGGGTCTTATTGAGGTTGGCCATCATGCGGGCAGGGTACAGCTGCAGGCCGTCGATAACGCGAATGAGGCACTGGAACATGTGGTCGAGCGCGATGAAGCTATCGGCCTGGGCGACGCGCTCGGCAGAGGAGTGCGAAATGTCACGCTCGTGCCACAGGGCGACGTTGTCGAAGGCAACCTGCGCGTTGGCCTTCACGACGCGCGACAGGCCGCAGACCTTCTCCATGGTGATGGGGTTGCGCTTGTGTGGCATGGCTGAGCTGCCCTTTTGGCCCTTACGGAACGGCTCCTCGGCCTCGAGCGTATCAGTCTTCTGCAGATTGCGAACCTCGGTAGCGATGCGCTCGCAGGTGGCCGCAGTGGTGGCAAGAACGCCGGCGAGATAGGCGTGATGGTCGCGGCTGATAACCTGCGTGGACAGCGGGTCGTGAACCAGGCCCAGGTGCTCGCAGACGTACTCCTCGACGAACGGCTCGATGGAGCTGTACGTGCCGACAGCGCCCGAGATAGCACCGAAGGCAACGTTCTTGCGGGCGTCCTCAAGACGATCCAGATCGCGCTTGAGCTCCCAGGCCCAAGAGCCAAACTTCATGCCAAAGGTCATCGGCTCGGCATGGATGCCATGAGTACGGCCGGCGCAGAGCGTGTTGCGCTCCTCGAAGGCACGACGCTTGCAAATCTCGCCGAGCTTCTTGACATCCTCGATGATCAGGTCGCAGGCCTGGGTGAGCTGGTAGCACAGGGCCGTGTCGCCCAGATCGGAGCTGGTCATGCCATAGTGAACCCAGCGGCTGGGCTTGGGGTCGCCCTCGGGAACATCGGCATCGATGTATTCCTTCATGTTGGTCAGAAAGGCAATGACGTCATGGCGCGTGACTTCCTCGATCTCATCGACCTTCGCCTTCTCAAAGTTGGCATGGTCGCGGATCCACTGGGCCTCGTCTTTGGAAATACCGATCTTGCCGAGCTCCGCCTGGGCCTCGCAGGCCAGAACCTCGATCTCCTGCCAAATGGCGTACTTGTTCTCGAGGGAGAAGATGTGTCCCATCTCCGGGCGGGTATAGCGATCGATCATAGCGGCTCCTTTTTGGTTATTGGCACGTTGGTCGTAACCCAACCATTGTACCGTGCGCAGGTGCAAGTATGGGCAGTAGGCATTAACCTAACATTTTGGAATTGGAGCGACCATGAGGACGTCTGCGCATTTGCTTCGCAAATACGCACCGGCTGCGGTCGGCAGACCCGGTCCGCGCACACGCACGGGCACAGCGGGTTGGACCCGACGTTCCCGAGGTCCCCCGTACTCGATGGAGCGGGCAACGGGACATCCGCGCGCCCGCGTCGCGGACGCGCACCGGCTGCGGCGATCTCCTCGGATTCACGGAGACGATGGGGAAAACTTTGTTGAATTGGCCGTCCCGAGTTCTCCCGCGCTCGGTGGAGCGGGCAACGGGACGTCCGCGTATTTGCTTCGCAAATCCGCACCGGCTGCGGCCGCCTATCGGCGACCTTGCCTGCTCGCTATAAACGCTTCGCGTTTATTTAACGCTCGCACCCTGTCGGGTTCGAGTCCCGGCACTTTATTGAAAAAGGCACGGTAACGAAACGTTACCGTGCCTGAAATTCGAATGGAGCGGGCAACGGGACTCGAACCCGCGAGTGTCAGCTTGGGAAGCTGATGCCTTACCACTTGGCGATGCCCGCTTGTGTGTTGGCTAGTATAACGCGGTTGTCTTGTTCGATACAAGGGTGGCGATGCTTGTTTTAGCTGTGGAGATTCGTTTGAAAATCGCGTCAATGTGGAGACGAGGACCTTTAACCTCCTGTTCTCCCTATCTTCTACCTGCACTTTTGCTTGATTGTTGTATTTGAGCTCAATTTGTCAGGAATTGGGCAAGCTTTTGGTCAGGCTCCGGTACTTACCCGCATGAACCTCGGGGGTAGCCTCATCCTACGCGTCGCAGCCTCCCCGTGCGGCGCACGAGGGATAAGGAGCAGCCATGTCCAACGCACCCACGCACTCTGTCCACAGCGCAATTGCAACAGGTCCGCTGCTCCTGCTCCTCTTCCTGCTTTTCGGCTGCCTGGCACCGGGAGCCGCATTTGCCGTCGATGGCTACGACCAGCTCGGCTTCCGCACTATTAGCGATGATTGTGGGCCCTTCTTCATCGGCAAGTATGAAGCTCAAGACGCCTCGATTGCCTACTGCATGAACCAGGAGCGCCCCGGCCCCACCAAGCCGGGCGGCCCATGGCTCAACTTTGATCAAGGCTGGGTGTGGCTCGACGACGAGTTCGCGGCAATCGTTTGTCACGGATATCCTACCGCCACGTCGTTTGGCGGTTACCATCTTTCACCCGATCGCGCCCGCGCCGCCACCCAGCTTGCCGTATGGATGCTCAACGGCACTACCCATGTCGACGGCACCTACTCCTACACGACCGCTCAGGGTAAAACCAAGAGCGGACACTTTACCGCCGACAATGAAGTCGTGGCGGCTGCGCGGTGGCTCCACGACAGCGCAAAATCAGGAAGCATCAAAGCCGCTCCGCACCGCGCGCGACGCTATCTAGGGGCCGTATCGGGCGGCAGCAAACGTCAAGACATGCTCTATGTACTGCCGGCGGTCTCTGTTTCCTTCCAAAAGCAGTCTGCTAACACCGTTATTACCAGCGGAAACAATACCTATCAGTTTACCGGGGCAACATTCGATATTTTTGAGAGCGCCAGCGGCGCGCGTGTCGGCACCATCAAGATGGACAGCAACGGTCGAGCGCAAGCAACACTTCTGCCCAACACGGCATACTACCTAGTTGAAACGAAGGCGCCGGCCGGCTATGTCCCCCGCCACGATCGTATTGCCTTTACCACGGGGAATGACGGCGGGCGGGTCGCCATTGATGAACAGCCCGGCACCATCAACCTGCGTATCGTAAAACTCGATGCCGCGACGAATGCCGGCCCCCAGGTGGGATCTTCACTCGCAGGAGCAGAGTTCACGTGTGTGTCGCAATCAACCCCTGGATGGGCACAAATCCTCACGACCGACGAAAGCGGTCGGGCCGCCCTCGCCGATGTCCCCTTAGGAACCTTTACCATCTACGAATCAAAAGCCCCCGAGGGCTACCTGCCATCCAACGACAGCTGGACCTATACCGTTGGAGCCGACCAGCTCGGCGATTCAGGCGTGGTCGAGATCGAGTCTCGCGTTTCCGATATCCCCATTGCGTTTAACCTTGAGATTTCCAAATTCAAGGATTACGGCAATAGCGACCAATCCGGCCTGGAGCAGCCGGCGGGTGGTGTTGTCTTTGAGGTTGTCAGCAACAGCTCTCAGCAGGTTGTTGGCACACTGATCACAAACATCTATGGCTTTGCCTCCACCAAAGATCAGCCCGAAGCATGGTTCGGCGCAGGCAAGCGACCCGCCGGTGTCCACGGAGCCGTCCCATACGACCGTGCCGGCTACACGGTTCGCGAGGTTCCGGAAACCGTCCCCGAGGGTTTTAAACGTGCAGGGGAATGGACCGTCGGGGCCAATCAGATTTCCGACGGCGCCGAGCTTCAATATATCGTGGACAACCACGCTCTGTCGACGCATCTCCAGATTGTAAAACGCGATGCCCAAACAGGCGCTTCTGTTCCCCTAGCCGGATTCACCTTCCAACTCCTCGACAGCAATCACGAACCTGTCTCACAAACTTGCTGGTATCCAGCACATAACGTAATGGACACCTTTACGACTGACGCGACCGGGACCGTCACACTGCCCGAATCGCTCGTGCCGGGCACCTATTATGTACGCGAAACCTCGGCCAAAGAGCCCTATCTTGTCGGCGAAGAGATCGAGGTAAACATACCCGCCGACATGAACCTAACGCCCGTTGCAATCGCCTCGTATTATGACCACGCCGCGACCGGAAACATCAGGATCGTTAAAACCGATGCCATAGACGGCAGCAGCCTCGCGGGCGCCGCCTTTGAGATCCGTGCCTCGGGTGATATCGTGCGCCCCGACGGTAGCATTGCCGCGCTCGACGGTGAGACTGTCGCGACCGTCACGACGGATGAAACTGGAGAAGCACGCGCGGGCAACCTCCCACTGGGATCTGGCACCGCACGCTACGAGGTTGTCGAGACTCAAGCGCCGGCAGGCTTCTTGCTCGATCAGACAACCCATATTGTCGACCTTACTTATGCCGACCAGAAAACACCCGTTGTAGAAGCACGGCTTAACGTATCCGACGATTACACCAAGGTTGATATCTCCAAGGTCGATGCAAGCGGTGAGCAGGAAGTGGAAGGCGCACAGCTCGCCTTATATGGTCCCGATAAAACCGAAATAGACTCCTGGACCTCATCCGACAAGCCACACCGCGTCGAACATCTTGCACCCGGCACCTACTCGTTGCGCGAAATGATGTCTCCGCGGACCTACGACCTTGCCGAGGAGATAACGTTTGAAATAAAGGATACGGGAGAAGTCCAATCCGTCGCGATGAAGGATGCGCCCATCGAGATCAAGGGGCAGGTCGACAAGCGTCAGGAACTTGTCCAACCTATCGAAAAGGGCCTGTTGGCTAACGGCGATGGTAAAAACCGTGCCGCGATGCAAACCAATACGGATGGGCTTTTCTCCTATACCATCGACGCTCGAAACGATTCAACTACCTGGGTTGATGAGTTCACAATTACCGATGATCTTGAGTGTGCCGAGGACGATACGGCGAGATTCGTCTCAATCGAAACCCCCGTCGCCATCGGCGACCTCAACGGTCTGTGCAACGTGTGGTATCGCACGACGCCGTTGGACTCGACAGACGTCGATGAACCGGCGAACGCGACACTTGACGATGGACACGAAAATCCTTGGCTTGAGTCCGACGAAGTAAAAGAGAGCCTTGGTGAGGACTGTCGCCTCGTCGATTACGACGGCTGGCGCCTCTGGAAGGCGGATGTCTCGACCACGGAATCCACCACACTCGAGGCGGAAGAGCTCGACCTTACACCCAATACCGTCGTAACGGGCATTCGAATTGAATACGGTGCGGTAGCCGCCGGCTTTACGACTCGAAGCGATGCGGATTCTTGGACCCGCGATGATCTCAAAGATGAGCACGACGACCTTGACGATGCCAAAGCAATCCTTGGCACAGACGCTCGGGGCGCAATCGTGCACATGCAGGCGACGTCGGCTTATACGCCCCAAACCGCACTCACCAACAGCGCACGCGTCGATCTTTGCCGCAACGGCGGCGGCGATAAACTTGAGTCACATGACGAGGACCGTGTCATTCAACGCTGTACCCTACTGCAGGACCTACCGGCAACAGGATCAGTTCCCATCGCCGCTTGCATCACCGCGCTCCTGACCTCGGGTGCCGCAGCCCTATGGTTCGCTCGCCTTAGGTCGACCCCAAAGAAGCGCTAGCGCGATGAAAAAGCGGGCGAGCCAGTCCCCTGGCTCGCCCGCTTTCAATCATGTAAATCGCCGTATCTACTCTGCAGACGAAGATCCACCATCAACGATTGCCTGCTCGGACTCAGGAATCCCATCGGCACCCGTACTCTGTTCTTGCTCCA
The DNA here is from genome assembly GCA_048227095.1 of Collinsella aerofaciens. Taxonomy (GTDB): domain Bacteria; phylum Actinomycetota; class Coriobacteriia; order Coriobacteriales; family Coriobacteriaceae; genus Collinsella; species Collinsella aerofaciens_CF. The sequence continues at coordinate 12,959 of DBFAHJ010000103.1, forward strand.
CCTCTTCGCTGATTGCGGAGGCGGGGGTCGAGCCCTTTGCACCCACGATGTAGGCAGCCCCAAATCCTAACGCAATGGCAATCAAGGTCAAAATCACGTAGACAGGCCAATGGCGCTTAATATACGAAAACACGTTGACTCCTTAGAGCTCCGTCTACGAACGGCGGATAACCTCGGTCACGACCTCGGATACCGTGGCAATGTTCGTCGGGTTGACATTGTGGGGCAGGTCGTCCTCGGTACGAGCGCAAGCCAGACGCGTGCCGTCCACGCCGGCGATGGTGAGGGCTCGGCGGCTCGCCTCGAGCGCGGCATAGGCATCGGTCTTGGCATAGGGCATCTCGAGCGCGCCACAATCGACATGGAACGACTTGCACACCTTGCTGACCAGGTTCATGATGCGGCGATCGCCCTTGAGCAGCTGCTGTTCGCCCTCGACCGTCACCACCGAAAGCCTACCGGCGCCGACGGATTCAAGATTGATGAAGAATACGCCGCGGAGTTTATCGCGATGCGAAGCCAAGAAGGCCTTCATGCCGGCGCCATCACAATCCGAGGCGCCCGTTGCCACAAACCAGATATCGTGACCGAGCAGCTCATCATCGCCCATAGAGGCGACAGCCGAGAGCATATCTTCGGAAGAAGCGCCATCGGAAGACGTAGCGCCGCCCTTCCAGCCATCGTTATCGTCCTCGAAGTTATCCCACGAACCGATACCGCGACCGGACTTCTTGGCATCGTAATCGTCTTCGACGCCCAGCCAATCACTCATGCTGTCCTGCTCGTTTTTCCTTTTACGACCGAACAGGCCACCCAGGCCGCGTTTGCGAGACTTGGGTGCCGCCGGGGCGGGAGCCGAAATGGTCTCGATCGGCTGCGCGCCCGACGCAACGGGCATAGAAGGCGCAACGGGTGCCGATGTGGGTTCGGGACCCTGGGCAGTAGCAAAGGGGTCGTTGACCTGGGCAGAGGGATCGGGAAGGTCGAACAGCGACGTGCGAGACGCAACGTTTGCCTGCTTCATAGACGGCAGCGACGGATCGGGGACCGAAGCCAGCGGAGACGAGGAAGGTGCAGGCGACGGTGCCGACGCCGGATCGGGAACATTCATCTGCGGACGCGGCGATGCCTGGGAGGAAATCTGGGCCATAAGGGAATCGACCGTTTCGTCCTGGGTGGGAGCGACATTGGCAACCGTGGCACCGGAACCACTCGG
>DBFAHJ010000104.1:0-19726 GCA_048227095.1 Collinsella aerofaciens
CTACTCCAATGCGGACAGACTCCTTACCCCGTACGCCTAAAACTCCCCAGTTGACCGAAAACCTGCCGCCGCCACTCCTCAATTGAGCTATAACGTTAAACAATTGCAGCGTTTTTGCATGGGGGAGTGATGGTATGACGCTACTGTATTTCCTTACCCTGTTTCCGCTGGTGCCGGCGCTGGGCATGCTGCTCGCGCGCGGTGACCGCGCCCGCGATGCGGTGGGGCTCATAGGTTCCGGCATGATTATGGCGGTGACAGTTGTAGTCGCCGTTATGTTTTTTGGCACGGGTCCGCAGAGCTTTGAGGTTGCCCCCGGCACCTCGCATGTGCTCTCGATCATCAGCTCCGTCATCGATGTCATCCTGTGCGCCGTCATCCTGTACAACGCGTACAAATATAGGAACGCGCTCACCACGGTGCTCGGCGTGGTGCAGCTGGTGGGTTCGGTTGCCTTTGCGACCATGACGCTGCCCGCGGCCGAAGCCGTCACGGCGACGCCGCTCTACCTGGACTACATGAGCGTGATCATGGTCCTCGCCGTCGGCATCGTCGGCAGCCTTATCTGCGTGTATGCCCTGGGCTACATGAAGGACTTCCAGGCCCATGACGAGCACGAGGCCGCACTGCACGGGCAGACCGCGCCCGACCGTCGCCCGCAGTTCCTGGCGCTTATGTTCCTGTTCCTTTCGGCCATGTTCGTCATCGTGACGAGCGACAACCTCGAGTGGCTGTTCTGCGGCTGGGAAATCACCACCGTGTGCTCGTTTCTTATGATTGGCTACACGCGCACGCCCGAGGCCATCAAAAACGCTTTTATCCAGATCATCCTCAACATGCTGGGCGGCATCGCGTTTTTGGCCGGACTCATGTACCTGCACGTCAACGGCATGCCGCTGACCATCTCGGGCATGATTGAGCTTTCCGGCGCCGGAACCGCGCAATCCGCGCTGCTGGTGATGCCGGTCATCCTGTTGTCGCTCGCCGCCCTTACCAAGGCTGCGCAGATGCCGTTCCACACCTGGCTGCTCGGCGCCATGGTTGCCCCCACGCCCACGAGCGCCCTGCTGCATTCGTCCACCATGGTCAAAGCCGGCGTGTTCCTAATGGTCAAGCTGAGCCCGCTATATGCCATCTATCCCGTGACCGGCTTTATGGTCACGAGTGTGGGTGCCATCACGTTTTTGCTCGCTGCCCTCATGGCCATCTCGCAGAGCAACGCCAAGCGCGTGCTCGCGTACTCCACCATTTCCAACTTGGGCCTCATCAGTGCTTGCCTGGGTGTCGGCGCACCCGAGGCCGTGTGGGCCGCCATCTTCCTGATCCTGTTTCACACGGTGGCAAAGTCGCTGCTGTTCCTGTGCGTGGGCACGGCCGAGCATCATATCGGCAGCCGCAATATCGAGGACATGGACGGTATGTTCAGCCGCATGCCGCACCTGACGCGTCTGATGATGTTGGGCATCATGGGCATGTTCGTGGCGCCGTTTGGCATGCTCGTGTCCAAGTGGGGCGCCCTGGTGGCGTTCGCACAGACTGGCAACGTGCTCATGATCATGGTGCTTGCCTTTGGCTCGGCCGCGACGTTTTACTTCTGGGGCAAGTGGCTTGCCAAGCTTTCGGGCGTCGACCCCACGGCTCAAAACGTTGAGGTCAATGTCCATAAGACCGAATGGATGGCCCTCAACACCATCGCCGCGCTGCTGATTCTGTGCTGCGTGGCCTTCCCGATTATCTCGAGCGGTCTGGTGTCGCCTTACTTGGCCATGGTGTTTGGCCGCGTGCCGTACGTTATTGGCAAGGACGCCATGTATCTGATGGTGGTTATCGTGGCGTTTATCGCCGTGGTGCTGCTGACTTCATTCCGCGTGAGCAACAAACCGCACGTAAACGTATATCTTTCGGGTGTGGGAACCGACAAATATCGCCATTTCCGCGGCTCGATGGGACGCGAGGTGAAGGCCGAAAAGCGCAATTGGTACTCGGAGGACGCCCTTGGCGAGAAGCGTATTAGCCCCGTGGGTAGCGTCGTGTGCTGCAGCATCATCTTGTTTGCGCTGCTGTGCTGCGCGTGGATTGGGCCCGAGCGGCTTGCCATGAGCGCGCCCTCGGTGCTGCGCGGCAAGTATTTTGAAGGTTCGGGCGTCGTGGGCATCTTTATTGGTACCGTGGTGTTTGCCCTGCTGGCGCCGCTTGTGGGCGGCCTGATCGACGGTCTTGACCGTAAGCTTTCGGCTCGCATGCAGGGCCGCGTGGGCCCGCGCCTGCTGCAGCCCTTCTACGACGTTGCCAAGCTGCTGCGCAAGGCCCCTGCCAGCGTAAACACCATGGACGATACCTACATGGCGTGTGCGCTCATCTTTACCGTGGTGGGCGGCGGCATCTTTGTGTCGGGTTCCAACACGCTGCTGTGCGCTTTTATGGTGACGCTCGCCGCGATCTTTGTGGTGCTGGCGTCCGCCTCGACGCAAAGCCCGTTTGCCCAGGTCGGCGCCGATCGTGAGTTGCTGCAGGTTATGAGTTACGAGCCCGCCGTTCTGCTGATGAGCGTGGGCCTGTACCTTGCTACCGATAGCTTCGATTCCATCGCCGTGACGGGGCAGTCGGCCCCCATCATCGTGTACAGCGCGCCTATTTTCCTCGCGCTGCTCGCGGTGCTTACCATCAAGCTGCGCAAGTCGCCGTTTGACCTTTCGTACTCGCATCACGCGCATCAGGAGATCGTCCAGGGCGTCGCCACCGAGATGAGCGGCGGCACGCTGGCCAAGATGACCCTTATGCACTGGTGCGAGACCGTGCTGTTTTTGATGTGGGTGGGCATGTTCTTTGTTTGGGACAACCCGGTGAGCTGGGTCGTAGCCCTGGTCGTGATGGCCGCGACGTATTTTGTCGAGGTGCTGATCGACAACACCTTCGCACGCAGCACCTGGCGCAGCTGCTTTAAGCTCGGATGGGGCGTGGCGCTGGTGTTTGGCCTGCTCAACCTTATGCCCATCCTCGTCGACGTGTTTATTTAGGAGGCGGCATCCATGGATCATAAAATGTCGCGCTCGCCGTGGGTTATTCATTACGACGGCTCGAGCTGCAATGGATGCGATATTGAGGTGTTGGCCTCGCTCACGCCGCTGTTCGATGCGGAGCGCTTTGGCGTGGTCAATACCGGCAACCCCAAGCATGCGGATATCTTTTTGGTGACGGGGTCGGTCAATGCCCAGAACCTGCCCGTCGTGCGCCAGATCTACAACCAGATGCTCGAGCCCAAGTGCGTGGTGGCGTGCGGCATCTGCGCGTGCTCGGGCGGCGTGTTCCGCGATGCGTATAACGTGATCGGCGGCGTGGACCGTGCGATTCCCGTGGACGTGTACGCGCCCGGGTGCGCCATTCGTCCCGAGACCGTGATCGATGCCATCGTGGAGGCGTGCGGCATCCTGGACCAGAAGGAGGCCGTGATGCGCGCCGGCGGCGATCCGCTCACCGTGGGCGGCGCTGCTACCTGGGACGGTGGCGTTGAGCTGGGCGAGGACGGGTTTGTGGCTGCGGGGGCCGGTGACACGGCCGCCGCCGGTGACGCGCGTGCCGGGAAGTCCGCAGCGCCCGCCGCTGGCGACGTGCCTGCTGAGACGCCCGCCGCTGCAAAGGAGGCCGAGTAATGCAAAAGGCTATCTATATCACCGTCAGGATCGACGAGCTGTTGCCGCATGTCCAGGCGCTCAAGGGTGCCGGCGCGCGCTTTGTGCAGATGCATGCCGAGCGCTGTGTGGACGACGGATCGTATCGCCTGGTCTATACGTTTATCAACGTTCGTGCTGCTCAGGAGCAGATTGCGCAGGACGGCAGCTATGCGATCGAGAACCTGGTGGTTGAGGGCATCGACCAGTACCAGGAGATTCCGTCCATCAGCTCGTATTATCCGGCGGTGTTCCCGTTTGAAAATGAGGCCCACGACCTGTTTGGCCTTGCCATCACCGACATGCAGATCGACTTTAAGGGCTTTTTCTACCAGGTTTCGACTGCCGAGCCCATGAGCGTTATCACGCCCGAGGTGAAGGCCGCGCGCGAGAAGGCCATGAAGGTCCGTGCCGCCGCCGAAGCCAAGGCGCGCAAGGCCGCTGCCGAAAAGGCCGCCGCGGCTGCGGCTGCTGCAGGGGAGGGCGCTGCGAGCGCCGGCGATGCCGCGGGCGCCGCTGCTCAGCCCGCTGCGGCTGCCGGCTCCGATGCTCAGCACGATGAGGCTGCTGCGAAGGCCGCGCTCAAGGCTGCCGAGATGGAGGCAAAGCTCGCTGCCATGGATCCCGAGAAAGCAGCCAAGGTCCGCGCGGCGCTTGCCGCCAAGGCCGCCCGCGACAAGCAGAAAAAGGAGGCGTAAGGTCCATGGCACATCGCTCCGTTATTCCGTTTGGCCCGCAGCACCCGGTGCTGCCCGAGCCGCTTCATCTGGACCTGGTGATCGAGGATGACCGCGTCATCGAGGCAATTCCTCAGATCGGCTTTGTGCACCGCGGGCTCGAGAAGCTCACCGAAAAGCGCGACATGCATCAGTTTGGCTACATCGCCGAGCGCATCTGCGGCATCTGCGCCGTGGGCCACAGCTGCGGCTATGCCAGCGCCTGCGAGCGCATGCTCGGCATCGAGGTGCCTGGTCGCGTGCAGTATATCCGCACCATTCTGCACGAGCTTTCGCGCATTCACTCGCATCTGCTGTGGCTGGGCCTGCTCGCCGACGCCTTTGGCTTCGAGGCGCTGTTCTATCGGTCATGGACCCTGCGCGAGCAGATACTCAAGATTTTTGAGAGCACTTGCGGCGGGCGCGTGATTCTGTCGATTAACGAGATCGGCGGCCTTAAGCACGATATCGAGGACTCCGAGCTGGCGGGCATTGTCCAGACGCTCGATGCCATGCGTCCTGACTACGAGGCCCTGGTGCATACGTTTTTGGACGACAACAGCTGCGGCGAGCGCCTGCATGGCGTGGGCGTGATTAGCAAGAAAGACGCGCTGGAGCTTTCGATGGTCGGTCCGTTCGGCCGCGCCTCGGGCGTGGACTACGACGTGCGCATGTTCGGTGACGGCGCCTATGCGGACTTGGCCGCGTTTGAGCCCATCGTTGCTACCGATGGCGATTGCTATGCCCGCTGCCAGGTGCGTTGCGCCGAGGTCACGCAGGCCATGGACATCATTAAGGAGCTTGTGGGCAAGATTCCGCACGACGGGATTGGCGGGCGCACCAAGCTTACGCCGGCCGACGGCGCGCGCGGCGAGGTTGTGATTGAGCAGCCGCGCGGCGAGGCGTACTACTATGTGCGCGGCAACGGCACCAAGAACCTGGACCGTTTCCGCGTGCGCACGCCGACGTCGCAGAACCTGGCGGGTCTGACGCATGCGCTGCAGGGCGTGCTCCTTGCCAACGTGCCCATGATTATCCTGACCATCGACCCCTGCATTAGCTGCACGGAAAGGTAGGCGTGGCATGAGTTTACTGACATTTGCCAAGACGGCCTTGGGCTCTATGGTCAAGCAGCCGGTCACGGTGTGCTATCCGCAGGAGAAGCTCGCGGCGCCCGAGCGCCTGCGCGGGCATATCGTCAATGACATGGACGTGTGCATCTGCTGCGGCATGTGCGCGCGCCGCTGCCCGGCGGGCGCGCTCGCGGTCGATCGCAAGGGCGGAACGTGGTCGATTGACCCGTATGCTTGTGTGGTGTGTGGCGAGTGCATCGAAAACTGCCCTAAACACTGTCTGACTATGGACACCGCCCGCACCCCAGTCGCAGCGGACAAGACCCCCACGGTAGAAACCAAGCCGGAGTAGCGCCGGAATAGAGCTGGGATAGGGGCCGGTGGGGCAAAAATGCCCCACCGGCCCCGCGCTTAAACGCGCGGTTGTGCCGTCGCGAACAAAACTATGTCGGTTTACGGGGCTGGATAGCGAACCTCCGACCATACCGAAAATCGCAAAAACAAAACCGCAGGTAGATCGCTTGCTGTTTTTCAAAAATAGGGGGTATGGATGAGGTCTCCGAGCTTAGCCCCGTAATCCGGCATAGTTTTGAAATGGCGCCATATCGGTGACAGCCCTTGAGCCCCCGGGGACGGAGGAAAACGGATCATTTTGGCCCGATGGCTCTGAGTCGCACCTATTTTCCTGCGAAAACGCCGTGTCTCAACTTTGGTGAGACATTTGTCTCACGCCCAAAACCGAATCTGGAACGTGTGTCACCTGCTCAAATTGTGTCTCATTCCGTAACTTTAGGCTGATGCAAGGTCTGAGCCTGCGAGAAGGGAGACGCGATGAGTAAGTACACGAGGGGTCTCTTGGCGGTGATACTGGCCGTAGTGCTGGTATTGCCGGCTGCAGCATTTGCCATGCTGCCCGAGGCCAACGCCAGGTCCAGCACAGGAATGGACGGACCGGAAATGGTCGGAAAGGTCATCGACCCCGACACCAGCGGACGCTGGGAAATCTGGGCGGCGGGCCATGGTGGCAATAAGGTGACGACCCAAAACGTCGGTCGAATCTGGACCGACAAGACGGTTAAGGAAACTGGAGAAAACAAAGCGTCAGATTTTGTGACTACGCTTTCGGCGATGTCCTCAACGTCTAATTCGACCGTGACGGTCACCACGCCACTCGACATCGTGATGGTGTTGGATGCCTCCGGCTCGATGGATGATCCTATGGGTGGCGGAGATCGCACCAAGCGTATCGATGCACTGAAGGGCGCTGCGAACAGCTTTATCGATACCATCGCCAAACAAAACGAGGCTATCGAGGGCGTTGATAGGCAGCATAGGGTTGCCATTGTTAAGTTTGCGGGTGATAAGACTGATAAGGTCGGCAATGACACGTACTATCAAGGCCAATACAAGTACAACCACTCGCAGGTAATGAAGGGTTTGACCGATTGCTTCGGCGGCAACGTGAAAGCTCTTAAGGATACAGTTGCTGGAATCAAGCCAAGCGGTGCTACGCGTGCCGACTATGGTCTGGAACTGGCCGGGGATATCACTTCTGGTCGCGCAGATGCCAAGAAGATCGTTGTGTTCTTTACCGACGGCAAGCCAACGAGCTACAGCGAGTTTGATTCTGACGTCGCCAATGCTGCCGTGACGGCTGCCAAGAAGATGAAGGATGGCAAGGCCACCGTTTATACCATCGGCATCTTTAGTGGAGCGGACCCTGTTGCCGATCCCTCGAAAAAGGGGACAAGCGACGTCAACAAGTTTATGCACGCCGTGTCGAGTAATTATTCCGATGCCACGTCGTATGCGAGCGACGAGCTTGGCACGCGCGCGGAAAATTCCGACTACTACAAGTCGGCGACCAATGCTGAAGAGCTCAAGAAGGTCTTCGACGACATCTCACAGGCCATCACATCGGAGCCGCCTTATCCGACCGAAATCCATAAGGGCTATGACGAGACCAAGTCCGGCTACATCACGTTTACCGACGAGCTGGGCGACTTTATGCAGGTCGACGGATTTACCGAAGTCGTCATCAACGGCATGTCGTTTACCAAGGCGAGCAAGACGGTCAACAAAGAAACCAATACCGACACCTACGAGTTTTCCGGCAAGGCAAAAGACCTGCTCATCACCGTGCAGCGTGCTGGCGATGACAATCCCCGGAAGGGCGATATCGTAACGGTTAACATTCCTGCGTCGTTGATTCCGCTGAGTCACTTTAAGACCGTAGACGGCAAGCTTTCGGTCGACAACGTTAAGCCCATTCAGGTGAAGTATGCCTCGAGCGTGAAGAGCGCCGCACTTGACAACCTGTTTACGCCCGAGAAGGTAGCAGGGCTCAAGAACTACATCGAGCATAATACGACTGTCGTTGACGGCACCAAGACCGTGAGCTTCTACGCGAACAAGTGGAGCGGTGGTGCGCTGGGTGATACGGTTGCGACCTTTGAGCCGGCCGACACCAACCGCTACTACTACTTCCAGAAGCAGACTCCCATTTACGCGGATAAGGACTGCACGCAGCCTGCAAAGAATTCGCTGGCAGATACTGGCACCTATTACTACAAGGATGAGTTTGAGGAGCGGGGCTCGAACGGCGAGGCCAAGCCCGCCACTGCTGTCATCGAGTTTGTCGGCGGCGACGCCGCGAAGTTTGACGGCGCTCTTGTTGCCGACGAGGACGGCAACCTTTCGTTTAGCGTGGGAACCGCGCGTTTGGCCTTTATCGATGAGCTCCACACTACCAAGGGCAGCGTGGGCGGCAACAGCACTGGTACCGCGACCGACGTTCTCAACCCCAAGTGGAACAACGTGTCTGCCAAGGCGACCGCGACGCATGTCAATTCCTACCTGGGCAACAACGGCAAGATCAGCTTTGCGTATGACATGACGCCGGCAATGGTGAACACCAAGGCCAGCTTTGGCCTGACCAAGGTGCTCAAGGGTCGCGACTGGACGAATGCTGACGCGTTTGAGTTTGGCCTGACATCCGAGAGCGGCGCCCCGATGCCTGCGGCTAGGACTGCGACCGTGCGCAAGGCTGACCTGGACCAGGGCAAGGCTGCCATCGACTTCGGCACGATCGAATACACCGAACCTGGCACGTACGTCTACAAGGTCAGTGAAAAGCATGCCGGGACCACGATTGACGGCATCGCCTACAGCAAGAACGTCGCGGAGATCACCGTGACGGTAACGCCCGACAAGAAGGGTGAGCTGAGCGCTGGCGTGAAGGTGACCTCGGGCGAGACCGAGTTCAAGAACGTTTACGCCACGAATCCTGTTGAGTCCAGCGTCACCGACCAGATTACCGTGACCAAGTCTCTGACCGGGCGTGACCTTACGGCCGACGAGTTCAGCTTTGAGCTGCTCGAAATCATTGACAAGGAAGTTAAGCCTGTCGAGACCGTTAAGAACGCCGCCGACGGCAAGGTGACGTTCAGTGCCATCAAGTACACCGAGATCGGCCAGCACACCTACAAGCTGCATGAGGTTAAGGGCAACGCCGGCGGTATTGACTACGATGACGCGGTCTACACCATCGTGACGACCATCGCCGATAACGGCAAGGGCCAGCTGGTTGCCACGCACGAGCTGAAGGACGCCAAGGACGTCAAGAGCATCGAGTTCAAGAACGCCTACACCACGAATGCTACCGAGGCATCGCTTGCGGGTATCAAGAATCTGCAGGTTGACGACGCTCTGACCCCGGCTGATATCACCGGCAAGTTCACCTTTACCGTGACCGGTGAAGAGGGCGCGCCTATGCCTGCGAGCACGAGCGTGCACAACGACGTTGACGGCAAGGTCGACTTTGGCAAGATCGCCTTTACGCTCGACGACCTTAACAAGGCTCTGGGCGAGAAGCCCGAGAAGCGCGAGCACACCTTTACCTACACCGTGACCGAGTCCGGCGAAGTGGCTGGCGTGACCAACGACGCCAAGCTGTCGCGCAAGGTTTCCTTCACCGTGACTGATGACGGCAAGGGCAATCTGAGCGTATCCCGCAAGCCGGACGGCGATGTGGCATTTACGTTCACCAATACCTATAACGTGACGCCTGTCGAGACGAGCGTTACCGACCAGATCACCGCGAACAAGGTCCTGACTGGCCGCAATCTCATGGACAGCGAGTTCTCCTTCGAGCTCGTCGAGGGCGACAAGGTCGTCGCCACCGGCAAGAACGACGCCGAGGGCAACATCACGATGAGCGCCGTGAAGTACACCGAGGCCGGCGAGCACACCTACACGCTGCGCGAGGTCAACGGCGGAACCATCAGCAAGGGCATCACGTACGGCGACACCAAGTACACCATCGAGACCACCATTACCGACAAGGGCGATGGCACGCTCAAGGCTGAGCATGTCCTGAAGGACGCCACGGCTGCGACCTTCAAGAACACCTACAGCGTAACCCCGCTCGACGCAGAGCTCGACTTTGACCTGAGCAAGGCCATCGACGGTCGCGACTGGACGGACTCCGACAAGTTCAGCTTTACCATCACCGCTTCCGAGGGCACCCCGCTGCCCGATCCTGCAACCGTGACCGTGAACAAGCACGATGCGAAGGATGGCATCGCTGCCGTCAAGTTCGGCAAGATCCGCTACACGGCTGCCGGAACCTACACGTACGAGATCCGCGAGAACGCGGGTAACGCGGCCGGCATGGCGTATGACGGGCATGTCGCGACCGCCGAAGTGACCGTGACTGAGGACGGCGAGGGCAAGCTGACCGCCAATGTCACCAAGAAGGAAAACGGACGCTTCACCAACACGTACCGCACTGAGCTTAACTACACCGCGGCCGGCGGCCTCAAGCTCAGCAAGAGCCTCTCCGGACGTCCTATGACCGAGGGTCAGTTCACGTTTACCGTGAAGCCTGCCGACGAGGCCTCGGCCAACGCGCTTGGCCTGCTGCCCGGAGCCAACAACTTCAAGTCCCCTGCGACGGCAGAGGCAACGGTCGGCCTGATCGACATCCTAGCTGGCCATGAGGTCAAGTTTAAGCAGGCTGACGCTGGCAAGACCTTCACGTACACCGTAGCCGAGAAGAATGACGGCAAGCCCGGTTACACCTACGACGACGCCGTGCGTACCGTGACGATCGCCGTCGCCGATGACGGTGCCGGTACGCTTACCGCCACGACGACCGTCTCCGGCGGTCCCGAGGGTACGCATACGACGGTCCACAAGAGCGGTGAGAACAAGGTCGAGAGTGCCCTGGTCCCGTTCCACAACAGCTACAGCGCTACGACCAATACGCCTGGTGGTACCGCTGCTCAGGTTGTCGCCACCAAGACCCTGACCGGTCGTCCGATGGCCGACGGCGAGTTCTGGTTCGGCATTGCCTATCAGGGCGAGCTTGTGGGCTACGAAAACCTCAAGCCCAATATCGGCGGGCATGTGAGCTTTGATGCGCTGCACTACGACACCGAGATGCTTGCCAATCTTGAGGCGGCTGGGCTTGCCCATCGTACCGACAAGGACGGTAAGCTCGCTTGGACCATTAACTACACGGCCTACGAAGATTTATTCGGGCTGCCAAATGGCGTTTCCGCTACAACGTGGAGCTTTGGCTTTAAGGTTATCGTCGTCGACAACGGTGACGGTACCCTGACGGCGACGGTCGACTACGGCGGCGTCGAGCCCTTGTTCGAGAACGTCTACGGCGCCGACGCCGTGGATGCCGCGCTCACCGGTACTAAGAAGCTCCAGGTTGCCGAGGGCCTGACCCCGGCCGACATCACGGGTAAGTTCACCTTTACCGTGACCGCCGACGAGGCAGGCGCCCCGATGCCCGAGCGCACGACCGTAACCAACGACGCAGCCGGTAACGTGGACTTTGGCAAGATCCACTTTACGCTCGAGGACCTCAACCGCGCTCTGGGCGTGACGGACGATGCGACCGATAAGGCCGAGGCGGACGAAGCTGACGAGGCCGAGGCCGACGAGGCAGAGGCTGAAGAGGCCGACCCCGCCGCTGACGCCAATGTCGACGAGTCCGAGCCTGCGGCCCCCACCGCTCCGCGCTCGCACACCTTTGCCTATACGGTGACCGAGACCGGCAGCGCCCCTGGCGTGACCAACGATGCCAACGCCACGCGCAAGGTTTCCTATACCGTGACTGACGACGGCGCCGGACATCTGAGCGTCGTGCGCAACGGCGACGACGGTGCGGCCTTCACATTCATCAACACCTACAGCGTAACGCCCACCGACTCTGTCGTGACCGATCAGGTCAAGACGGTCAAGCGTCTGACCGGACGCGACCTTGCAGCCGGCGAGTTCACGTTTGATCTGCTCGAGGACGGCGTGGTTGTCGCTAGCGGCACCAACGACGCCAACGGCACTGTGACACTGAGCCCGATCCGCTACGAGGCGCCCGGCACGCACACGTACACGCTGCGCGAGGCTTGCCCCAATGCGCTCGGCCTGTACAAGGGCGTCACCTATGACGGTACGACCTACACCGTCGTGGCCACCGTCTCTGACAACGGCGATGGCACACTGGCCGTGACGCACAAGCTCGAGGGAACCACCGAGTCGGCTGGTTTTACCAACAAGTATCACGCCATGCCCACCCAAGTCTCCATCGGCGCCATCAAGGTGCTCGAGGGACGCGAGCTCAAGAAGGACGAGTTCAGCTTTAAGCTCGTTGGCGAGGGCATCGAGTCCACCGTCACCAACGATGCCGACGGTAAGATCAGCTTCGACAAGTTTGAGTACGACGAGCCCGGTACGCACGTCTACACCATCAGCGAAGTCAAGGGCGACGAGGCCGGTATGACCTACGACAAGTCCGTCTTTACCGCGACCGTCAACGTGGTCGATGACGGCGAGGGCAACCTCAAGGCGAACGTCGCCTTTACCAAGGGCGACAGGAGCGTCGAGGGTATCGTGTTCAACAACACGTACAAGAAGCCCGAGACTCCTACGCCGACACCCGATCCCGGCACGCCCAAGACCGTGACGAACATCGTCAAGACGGTCAAGGGTTTCCTGCCCACCACGGGCGACCAGCAGGCTGCCGCTCTGCTTATGGCATTTGTCATCGCCATGGCCGGCGTCGGAGCCCTGGTCTGGGGTATCCGTAAGCGCTAGGCACGCTGGCAGCGCCCGGGGCCAGAAGGCCCCGGGCGGCCGGCGGGGAGCCAGAACATAGCCCCACCCCCAGCCCCAGCCGCCACGGAGGTATCTCCCTCCTCCGTGGCGGCGCTTTTGTGCGTAGGCGAGAAGGGTTCGCCACGAAACCGGCCCATCTACTACGTTTAGCCCCTTACCCCCAACCATGCCGAAAAGCGCAAAAACAAAACCGCAGGTAGAACGCCTGCGGTTTTGTTCAAAACGAAGGTATGGTCAGGGGTATCGAGTCAAACGTAGTAGATGGGCCGATTTCGTGGCGGGCGGTTTCGGCTGATCCATTGGGGACGGAGGAAAACGGCTCATTTTGGTCCCGCGAGGCTGGCGGAGACACTCGTGCAGGGCCGCCCGAACAAAACTATGCCGGTTTACGGGGCTAAGTCACGCGCTCCCAACCATGCCGATATCCGTGAAAATAAAACCGCAGGTAGACAAGCCGTCATTTTACGGAAAACGCGGGTATGGATGGGGGCCCTGAGCTTAGCCCCGTAAACCGGCATAGTTTTGAAATGGCATTAAATCGATAACAGCTATTTTGCTCTGTCGGAGCGGTTGGCCGTTGGGTAATTACCCTCGCAGGTAGGCGATGGCGATCTGCGTGCGGTTGCGTAGGCCCATTTTGGCAAGGATCGAGCTGATGTGGTTGCGTACGGTGCCTTCGCCCATATAGGCGGTGGCGGCAATCTCCTTGTTATCGAGGCCGCGGGCGATGAGCTCGGCGACTTCGAACTCGCGGTCGGTCAGACCGGCAAAGGCGGCGGGCCGGCGGGTCGCGCCGGCCTCGACGTCCGCCCCATCATAGTTGATATCTTCGATCGCCTTGCCCTCGAGCACGCGTTTGCCGTCCATGACCTGCGCCAACGCCGGCGGAATGGCAGCGACATCGGTCTTGATCAGGTAGCCGCGGGCGCCCAGCTTGAGCGCCGACACAATGTACTCGTCATCCGAGAACGTCGTCAGAAACACCACGCGCGCCGCAGGGTCGTGCTCAAGGATCTCGCGCGCGGCCGAAAGGCCGTCGCGTCCCGGCATCTGGATGTCGAGCAGCGCAATATCGGGTGCGTGCTCGGCGTAGAGCGCCACCGCATCGTTGCCGTTGGCACCGGTGCCCACCACTTCGATCTGCGGCTGGGCGCCCAAGATAATCTTGAGCGAATCGACCACCAAGCGGTCGTCGTCGACAACGATGAGCCTCATCGGCCCTCATCTCCTTGCTGTTTGGGAACGGTGGCAAACACACGCCAGCCGCCGGCGCCGGCACGCGGGCCGGCGGTGAAGGTGCCGCCAAGCGCCTCGATGCGCTCGCGCATGGAGGCGAGCCCCATGCCCTCCGCGGTGCCGCGGCCGCTTGCTTGGACCTCACCCACGCCATCGTCGGTAACAATGAGCTGGTAAAACGACGGATGCTCCATGCACCGTACGGTGACGGTCTGGGCGCAAGCGTGGCGTATGGTATTGGAGAGCGCTTCGCGCAGGACCGCTGCAAAGCAGTTGGCGACGTTTGCGGGCGCATGTTCGGCCATAACTTCAAGCTCAATCTGCGGGCCGCCGTCCGAGCGTGTGCCTTCGACAATGCGTTCGAGCTGCACGGAAAGGTCGACGGCGTTGTCGTTGAGCGCGTGGACGCTGGCGCGCACAAGCTGGAGCGCCTCGTCAACCGTGCGTTTAACGTCGGCGAAATCGGCGGCGACGCCAGGCTCGTCGGCGTGGACCACGCGTAGGGCTTCGGCCTGCAGTGAGGCGCGCGTGAGCTGGTGCCCGACGTTATCGTGGATCTCGCGCGCGATGCGGGCGCGTTCGGCGAGCGTCGCGAGCTCGACTTCGTAGTCCTGGCGATCGGCAAGATCGCGGTTGCGCGCCTCGAGCGCGAGGGCTCGTTCCTGCAGCTCGTCGCGGGTGCGGCGCATGCGCCGCTGCTCGCGCTCCAACTGGGCGGTGCGTAGCGATAGCAAGGTGGCGGCAACCGAAAGGATGGCGGTCAGCAGGAGCGTTCGTGCGGTAAGCGCATCGGCGCGAAGGTCCGCGACGAGCGCAAAGGCAAAGACGGAGCCAATGCCCAACGCGACCCAGGCGTGCTCGCGGCGCACGCGTCGCGCGATGTCATAGAGGGCGAGAGGCGCAAACGGCACAAACGGCGGCACGAAGACAGCCGCGATGATGCAGGCGTAGCTCGCTGCCTCGCTTGCGCGTCGGGTGCGTTTCCCCTGTGCGACCTCGGCCAGCGAGGTGGCAATAATGCCAAGGCAAAACGCCACAACCAGACGAGCGTCCACGGCAAGACCCATGGCGGCCGCAATACAGCACGCCAGCACGATCGATTTGTCGAAAAGCCTGTTCATACGGGTATTGTACGCGAAGCTACGCGTGGTGGAGGGGCCGCCTAGCGCAACCGTGACATTCCTCCCGCACGGTGGGGCGGTCGCGTCAGCGGGCCACGCGACCGAGCCCCCGCACTCGTGACAAAGCTCACTGGTGCGCGCCGTCCGCTCCTGCGATGATGCAATCGTACCGGGCCGCAATCAACAGAAGGGCCGCCTCATGACAGACATCGTCCACGTCGAAAACCTCGTCAAGCGCTACGACGATCTTATCGCGCTCGACCACTTTAACCTGAGCATTGCCCCCGGCGAGATCTTTGGCCTGCTGGGCCCCAACGGCTCGGGCAAGACTACGTCCATCAACTGTATTCTGCAGCTGCTTGCCTACGACAAAGGCGCCATCGAGCTGTTCGGCGAACCCATGACGCCCGCCCGCTACGACCTCAAGCGCCGCATCGGCGTGGTGCCGCAGCAGGTGGCGGTGTTTGACGAGCTCACGGTGCGCGAGAACATCGACTATTTCTGCAGCCTTTACGTCAACGACCGCAAGCGCCGCCGCGCGCTCGTGGACGAGGCCATCGACTTTGTCGGGCTGGGCGACTTTACCAAGTTCCGCCCCGGTAAGCTCTCGGGCGGCCTAGCGCGACGCCTCAACATCGCCTGCGGTATCGCGCACAAGCCCGAGCTCATCTTCTTTGACGAGCCCACGGTGGCGGTCGACCCGCAGAGCCGCAACGCCATCCTGGAGGGCATCTGCCGCCTGCGCGACGAGGGCGCCACAGTGGTGTATACCAGCCATTACATGGAGGAAGTCGAGCAGATTTGCAGCCGCATCATGATCATGGACGGCGGGCGCGTGCTGGCGCAGGGCACCAACGACGAGCTCAAGCGCATGATTCAGATGGGCGAGCGCGTGACCGTCGAGGTCGGCGCCGTCGAGGCCGCCACGGTCGAGCGGCTGCGCGCCCTCGAGCATGTGCTTTCGGTTGAGCTGTCCGGCGGCGAGCTCGTCTGCACCTGCGAGGCGAGTCCGCACAATCTGGTCGACATCCTCGACACGCTGCGCACCGCCGACGTTGCGCTCGGCCGCGTGTGGAGCGAGCCGCCGACCCTCAACGACGTGTTCCTCGAGATCACCGGCCGCGAGCTGCGCGACTAGGGGGCGGCCATGTTCAACACTATCATCACCACGGTCAAGACGCTGCTGCGTCGGCCGAGCACATTGGTCTGGGGCGCGGTCTTTCCCATCGCGCTTTCCACGATGTTCATGTTTATGTTTGCGAATCTGAGCTCCGACGGCACGGTCGACCCGGTGCCGGTGGCCGTTGTCGCTGACGAAGCCTGGGACGCCTCGACCTTTAAGGATGTGGCGACGTCGCTTGCCAAGGAGGGCGACGACCAGCTGCTCGAGATCCACGAGTGCGACGATGCAGCCGACGCGAACCGTGCGCTTAAGGCCGGCGAGGTCGCGGGCATCTATACGGTCGACGACGCGGGCACGCCCAAGCTCACGCTGCTTTCGAGCTATGACAACTCGCGCGCCTCGTCGGTGCTCACCGACCGCAGCATTCTGGAGACGGTGGCAAGCTCGTATACGCAAAATGCCGAGCTCATGTCCCAGATTGCCCAGGACAACCCGGCGGCGCTCGCCGACCCGGAGGCGGTTGCGCGCGCCCTGTCGCTAGAGGGCGGCACCCGCCGCGTTAGCCTGACGCGCACCACGCCCGATGGCACGGTCATCTACTACTACGCGCTCTTTGGCCTGGTTGCGATGATGTCTGCCGAGTTTGCTGCCTTGAGCGTCGTCGATTTGCAGCCCAATCTGTCGGGCCTTGGCGCGCGCCGCTGCGTGGGCGGCCTTTCCAAGACGGCGTCGCTGGCCGGCATCTTTGTCGGCTCGTGGCTGGTCTCCTTCGCCTCGATGACGATCGCGATTGGCTATGTGCGCCTGGTCGTGGGCGTCGACTTTGGCGGGCGCGAGGGACTGTGTCTGGTGGGCGGCGCCGCTTCCGCGCTTGCCGCCACGGGCCTGGGGCTCTTTGTGGGCACGCTTCCCGTTAAGGGCGGCAAGGCGTCCAAGTCCGGCATCCTTACGGGCTTTGCTACCACGTGCGCCCTGTTCGCCGGCCTCTACGGCGAGCCGGCGATGGCGCTTGCCGACGACGTCGCCCGCGCCTGCCCTGCCGAGTGCTGGCTCAACCCCGTCAAGCTTATCTGCGACATGTTCAACCGCCTGTATTTCTTTGAGGACCTGGGCCCCTTTGCCGTTCGCGCCGGCGCACTGGTCCTTATGGCGCTGCTGTTCGTTGCCGCCGCCACGCTGATCTTTGGAAGGAGCCGCTATGAGCACCTTTAAGACCGCGCTTCGCATGGCGCTGGCGCACCCGTTCTACCTGCTCATCTATACGGTGTTCATCTCGCTCATGGGCGTATTCATCGCGGCATCGGTGAGCTGGAACTCGTCGCAGCTCACCGAGTACAAGCCCTACGATGCCAACGTGATTGTGGTCGACCGCGACGACAGCGACCTTTCGCGTGCGCTTACCAAGCATCTGGGTTCGCGCTTTGAGCTGGTCACGGGCGTCGGCGACGATGCGTACAATCTTGCGGACGCGCTCTCCAAGAGCAACAGTGCCAAGGGCAGCGCCGACTGCGTGTTCTTTATCCCGGAGGGGTTTGAGGGCGACCTCGTTGCGGCCGCTTGCGCGGGGGAGTCCCTGCCCAAACTCGACGTGACGTACGGCTCCGGCACCATGGCGGCGGCGCTTTCGTCTGCCGAGGCCTCGCGCTGGATCTCGCTCGCGGGCGCTGCGGCGGCACTTGAGCCCACTGCCTCCAACGGTGACGTCGCCAAGGCGGCCGAGCATGCGGCCGCGAAGCGTGCGGAGGTCGAGATCGATCAGGTCAAGGTCGACTCGACGGCCGCCGCCACGCTCGAGTCGTATTTCAACTTTGGTGCGTACGCGATTATCTCGTCGGTCATCGTGTCGGTGGGTCTGGTGTTCTCGGGCATGAACGAGCCCGAGCGCGTGCGTCGTATGGATGCCGGTCCAATCTCCGAGCGCCGGCGCTCGCTTGCCGTGTTTGCGGCCGCCGCCGTGATCACCGTCTGCATCTGGTTTGTGTCGAGCATGATGGGCGTCGTGGGCTTTGCCGGTGCGGTCGCTGAGGTTGGCGTGGACCGTGTGTGCTTGGCGCTGGCAGCGACGTTTGCCCTGGCGTGCACGCCGCTGGCCGTTGGCTTTGCGCTGTCGAGCCTGGGTGCGCGCGAGGAGCTGCTCAACGGCGTGGGCAACTTACTCGGCATGCTCATGACGTTTTTGGGCGGCGCCTGGATGCCGCTGTCGCTCATGGGCTCGGCCGTGCAGACCGTGGCGCATTTTGTGCCGACATATTGGGTGAACGACGCGATCAGCAAGGCACTCGCCTCGGATTTAACGTCCACCGTGCTGGGCGACATCGCCTGCGACCTGGGCGTCACGGCACTCTTCGCCGTGGCCATCGCCGCCGCAGGCCTCGCCCTCGCACGCACCAAATCCCACGCCTAGCCACCTAGTCATTTAAGAACGTCCCCAATGACTGGTCTGAAATAAATTTCAGGCCTCGCCCCAAAATAGTTCGCTAAGGTTTACTATTACGCTCATAAAGTAGTACGAGGCTAACAATGGGGGATACCATGGCAACGCAGAAAGCCTACGTTCAGGTTAAGGGTCTCAAAAAGCACTACGGCGACGGTGATGCACGCCTAACGGTGCTCGATGGCATCGACACGTCCATCAACCGCGGCGAGATCTGCGTCATGCTGGGGCCCTCGGGCTCGGGCAAGTCGACCTTTCTCAACCTGATCGGCGGCCTGGAGGATGCCGACGCCGGCTCCATCATGGTGGACGGCTGCGACCTCACGGTGCTCAAGCCTACCGACCTGGGCGAGTATCGCCGCCGTGAGCTGGGCTTTGTCTTCCAGTTCTACAACCTGGTGCCCGACCTCACCATCAAGGAAAACATCGAGGTCACGGCACACCTGTCCAAAAACCCGCTCAACATCGACGACCTGCTGCGTTCACTGGGCCTCTACGAGCACCGCAACAAGTTCCCGCGCCAGGTCTCGGGCGGCCAACAGCAGCGTTGCGCCATCGGCCGTGCACTCGTCAAAAACCCGGGCCTGCTGCTGTGCGACGAGCCCACGGGCGCGCTTGACTACAAGACGTCCAAGGAGATCTTGCAGCTCATGGAGGATGTCAATCACGAGTACGGCTGCACCATCATCATCGTTACCCACAATGCCGCCATTGCGCGCATGGCCAATCGCGTGCTGCGCCTGCGCGACGGGCGCATCGTCGAGGATGAGCTCAACGAGTCGCCCGTCGCGGCCGCCGAGCTCGATTGGTAGGCGGCGCCATGACACCTCTCGCAAAACGTCTCCCGCGCGAGCTGCGCCGCAATATTGGCAAGTACCTGGGCATCTTTTTGCTTATGTGCGGAAGCATCGCTCTCACCTCGGGCTTTTTGCTCGCGGCGCATTCCATCGGTTGTCTTATCGACGACATGCGCGATGCGTACACGATTGAGGATGGCCGCGTGACCACCTCCTTCGAGGCCACCAAAGACCAGCTCAAGGCCGCCGAGGATGCTGCCGGCGACGTCGGCGGCGTCACGCTCTACAAGAATTTTTGGCTCTTCGGTGGTTTCTGTGGGAGAGATTCCGGCATAGGCCCAGCTCAGCGGGCGAAAACAACGATCTGGAACTGAAACGGCCCCGGGAGGGGCCGTTTCCGCGTCATCCGCCTATGATTGCTAAGCCAAAT
>DBFAHJ010000105.1:0-4152 GCA_048227095.1 Collinsella aerofaciens
GGCTTGCCGGCGTTGTAGAGGTCGACTATCTGCCTCTTGAACTCGTCGGTGAAATGCCTCGGGTGCCTGGGGTCCCTCATATACGGCCCTCCCGTCTCCTGCGCCCCTCCCGGAACTGTCCACATCAGTGTAGCCAATCCAACGAGACGAGGACCGAGTCGGCGCACAGCTGCGCGGCCCGGGCCTCGTAGAAGACGTGGGGGCGGCGCTTGCAGCCGATCGCGCGGTACCGGCCGCACCCGTTGCAGCAGCGCGGCCACGCGGCCAGGCGCGGGCAGGCCGCCGACAGGTCGGCGGAGGCGTCCACGCGCTCGCCGCGCCTGGCCTTCGGCGCCGTCACGAACCTGTGCGACGCCACCTCGGCGCTCACCGTCGAGGGCGACCTGCCCAGCTCCCTCGCGATCTCCCTGCACGACGCCCTGCGCTCCAGCATCCTCTGGACCGTGTCCCGCTCGTGCCTCGTGAGCCTTCCGTAGGACCTCGGGACCGCCCTCGCGGAGCCCCTTTTCTTCTTTCCGGACATGCCGTCCTCCGATCTCCCGGGGCCGGCCGATCCGGCCCTCAGGGTATCGGGTTCCCACATTCATCCGCACATGTGCGGATGAATGTGGGAGGTGTTCGGATGAAGTTGATAATCAAGGCGAAGCCGCCAACACCGACGACAACCTCTCGTTCTAACTACCTCGCAGCCTACTTTGGGGTAGTCTTTTTGGGACGGGACTTTTTTGACTACCCTTGCGCGACGGCTTGCCGAGTGTTTGCGCTTGCGAAAAAGTAGTCAAAAAAGCCCCGTCCCAAAAAGACTACCTTGGTCTGTGAGAAAGGAACCAACCATGTGTGATTGCATCTTCTGCAAAATTGCTAACCACGAGATCCCCTCGACCGTCGTTTACGAGGACGACCAAGTCATCGCCTTCGACGACCTCAATCCCCAGGCGCCGGTCCACACGCTCGTGATCCCCAAGAAGCACTACAGCGACATCGCCGACAACGTGCCTGCCGAGACCATGGGCGCCATGGCCCACGCCATCCAGGAGGTCGCCAAGGCCAAGGGCCTGGAGGACGGTTTCCGCGTCATCTCCAACAAGGGCGTTAACGCCGGTCAGACCGTCATGCACTTCCACATGCACGTCCTCGGCGGCAAGAACCTGGGCGAGAACCTCATCTGAGGACGCACGGCCCGTCGCCTTGGCTGCCTTTGGAGTAACCTATGCAGTTTTCTCAACTCGAATACCTTCAAGCGGTAGCGAACTACGGCGGCGTGCGCAAAGCGGCTCGCGCCGTTCACGTGAGCCCACAGGCTGTCTCGTCGGCAATTAAGAAACTGGAGTCTGAGTATCAGATCGTTTTGCTCAATCGATCGGCGGGGGAGGCTGTTTTGTCTCCGGCGGGCAGAGAATTTGCGCGTCGTGCACGCGTGATCCTGGCACAAGTCGACGATCTCAAAAAGTACACCCAATCGGGGAACGGTGGCGTTTCGCCCGACGGCCACTTTCGTCTTTACGTCCCCTGTCTTCACGGGCGGGGGCGTCTTTTTTCCGAAAACTGGTACGACTCGTTTGAAAGCTCGCGCCCTCAGATTCACCTTGATGTGTGGCATCAGCCAACGGCTACATGCTTTGAATCACTTGTGCTTGGCATTTCGGATGCGGCCATCTCATTTGAGGAACCAAGGGACAGTGTCCTTTCTTCGAAATACTTGGGTGAAAAGGAGCTCAAGGTTCTTTCGTGCCCAGCGGGTCATCAATCTGTGGGTGCTATGACCGTTCGTGAGTTACTGGGCGGCAGGTTAGCTGTTCCCATTAATTTGTCGCCCTGTCTCAATGCGATCAATCAATGCCCCGAAGCTCAGCTGGTTAATTTCCGCTTCCGCGACGTCGAATACGGAAACAGAGCGCAGGCTGAGTTTCTTCAAGCCGGGGGATTGATATTGGGTTTTTCTGGCTCTTCTCTCGCATCAGATGGGTCGGAAGTGAGCGAGTACTCTATTGAAGGTTCGCATGACGTAGCCTTGCCCATCTACTTTTGCTATCGACAAAATGCCTGGACCGATCGACACCAGACGGTATTTCTTCACCTATTGCGTCATCTTGCTTCGTGAGGCCATTTGGCCTCGTGTCGTCAAGTGAATGTTGACGCCTTGTAACACATGACTGACGGCTTTGCCCTCATGCTTTTCCAAGATTCCGATTTAGATTGTTGACTCTTGGAGGGCGGAGCATGAAAAACCGTACGGTTTTGCTTTATATGACGTTTGTTTTTCTGTCGAACTTCAGCACCATTTTGTATTTTCTGACGGTTTACCTTGAATTCGTCGGATTCTCGATGGTGGCGATTTCTAGCATGATGATTGCATATCAAGTGAGCAAGTTCATCCTTGAAGTTCCCACTGGCTATATTGCCGATAGGTTTGGACGAAAGACAAGTGGTCTCGTTGGCGTCGTGGGGATGCTTGGATACTACGCCGCCCTGCTTCTCGTCCGTTCTCCTCTGCTTTTAATCGGCGCGTTTGCTCTCAAAGGTTTTGCCGCTGCATGTATGAGCGGGTCCATGGAAGCGATTTACATTGACAGCGTCTCTCTGGACCAGCTCGTAAGGCTTAATGTCGTTGAGCGATTTGTTTTCTATGCCTCTTATGCCCTCTCCGCTTGTGTGGGCGGTTTCATTTCGTCCGCTGGCGCGTATCTCATTGGTCTTTTGGCAGATATCATCGCAATGGTGTTGACGTTGGTTGTCGTTGTCTGCATTCCTGAGATGCGAAGAGGGGACACTACAGCGACACCTAAGCGTGGAATTAGCCCGAAGATGATCGGTGCCGCTATTGCGCGTAACGGCATTCTTCGTTCAGCGTTCATCATGGACTGCTCTCAGGCATTTGCTTTTGTCGCCCTGGAAGACTTTTTCTCACTGTTGCTTGCGGGTCGCGGAATGAATGCCGTCGCTTCGGGTGTGATCATTGCGGTCCAGCTTCTTGCCTCGGCCTCCATGGGGCTTATTGTGCCCAGTGTGATTGCTCATGTCGACAAGGGCCGTTTTGCGCGTATTTGCGGCATCGTGCGCCTTTCCCTGGCTGCTCTGTTTTTGATTCCCTTTACTCCGGTCTATTTGCTGCCCGTGTTCTATGTACTGCAGACGGTCGCGTACTCGTTATTTGCTCCAATTAAATACTCAATTTTTCAAAATGCTGTCGATTCTTCGATGCGCTGTTCACTGATTTCGGTCCAAAGCCAGATGGTGGCGGTGGGTGCCATCCTTTTCTATCTGTTCAATGCTGCGTTGAGCAGCATCGCGGGCATTCGAGTCGTATTGCTTGTTGCGCTCGGGATTTCTTCCCTGGTGTATATCCCCGCGCTATTTCGTCTTACAAGTCAAAGGCCATGAGTATTTAGGCACCGATAACTTATATATCAACGCAATAAACCCGAGCGCGAGGGCGTTTGGGTTTATTATTGAAACGTATGTAACCTGGCGGCGCCACACCGCCTGTTAGTAGGGAGACACATGAACGTTCTGGTCGTCAACGCGGGATCTTCGACCCTTAAGTATCAGGTCATCGACACCAAGTCCCATAAGGTGTCCGCAAAGGGCTCCTGCGAGCGCGTCTGCTTTACCGGTGGTACCTTCACCCATGCTGCCAATGGCTCCAAGAAGGTGACCGAGAACATCGAGTTCCCCGACCACAAGGTCGCCATCGAGGTCGTCCTGAAGGACCTTGAGGCCAACGGCGTCAAGATCGAGGGCATCGGCCACCGTATCGTTCAGGGCGGTTGGTACTTTGGTGATTCCTCCCTCGTCGACGAGGACGTCCTCGCCAAGATTCGCGAGGTCGCCCCGCTGGCGCCGCTGCACAACAACCCCGAGGCCAACGTTATCGAGTACTGCCTGGAGCAGTATCCCGATCTGCCCAACGTCACGGTCTACGACACCGCTTTCCACTTCAACATGCCCGAGGTCGCCAAGACCTACGCCCTTCCCAAGGATGTTTGCGACAAGCTGCACATCCGTAAGTACGGCGCCCACGGCACCAGCTATCGCTACATCTCCAAGAAGGTCGCCGAGATGACCAACGGCGAGGCCCGCAAGGTCGTCGTGTGCCATATCGGCTCCGGCGCTTCCCTGTGCGCCATCGAGGACGGCAAGTGCATGGACACC
>DBFAHJ010000106.1:0-3153 GCA_048227095.1 Collinsella aerofaciens
TAGTTGTGGAGCCATTACGAAGTTATTACGATGCGTGCATACGTGTTGTAGAATACTCAATCGCTGTCGTTTTCTAGAGAAAGATGATTGCTTGTGAAGAAGGAAGACGCAATTGAGCTCGAGGGTACGGTAAAGGAACCGCTGCCCAATGCCATGTTTAAGGTCGAGCTCGAGAACGGTCATTCGGTTCTGTGCAACATTTCTGGCAAGATCCGAATGAATTACATCCGTATTCTCCCCGGTGACAGGGTTGTCGTGGAGCTTTCCCCGTACGACCTGACCCGCGGCCGCATCACCTATCGCTACAAATAGCGGCACGCATACACGCACTCCATTTCCGGCTGCAGGCTTAGCTCAACCTACGGTCGGATTGTGTGTGAAGACCAGCCATAGTTTTAAACGCCTGCGGCTGGGCGAGTAGATAGTAGGGAAGTAGTTTGAGCGCTACCGAAAGGAAGAACGATGAAGGTACGTCCTTCGGTCAAGAAGATGTGCGATAAGTGCAAAATCATTAGGCGCCATGGCAAGGTCCTCGTCATTTGCGAGAACCCCCGTCATAAGCAGCGTCAGGGTTAAGAGAGGAGACTACGTTGGCCCGTATTAATGGTGTCGACCTCCCGCGTGAGAAGCGCGTTGAGATCGGTCTGACCTACATTTACGGCATCGGCCGCACCACTGCGACGAAGATTTGCGTCGAGTGCAACGTTAACGTGGATACGCGCGTTAAGGACCTCACCGAGGATGAGGTTAACGCCATCCGCGATTATATCGATAAGAACCAGATCATGGTTGAGGGCGACCTCCGCCGTGAGCGCAACCAGAACGTCAAGCGCCTTATGGACATCGGCTGCAACCGCGGCCTTCGTCACCGCAAGGGCCTCCCGGTCCGCGGCCAGCGCACCCACACTAACGCTCGTACCCGCAAGGGCCCGAAGCGTCAGATCGGTGCTAAGAAGAAGAAATAAGGAGCGCTAGATAGATGGCTACTGCTAAGAAGAACGTTCGCGCTGCCCGTCTGAAGCGCGCGGACCGTAAGAACATTTCCGTGGGCCAGGCTCACATTCGTTCTACGTTCAACAACACGATCGTTTCGATCACCGATCCCCAGGGCAACGTCATTTCCTGGAAGTCGGCTGGCCAGGTGGGCTTCAAGGGCTCCCGTAAGTCCACGCCGTTCGCTGCCCAGATGGCTGCCGAGGCTGCTGCCAAGCAGGCCATGGAGCACGGTATGAAGAAGGTTTCCGTCTTCGTCAAGGGCCCCGGCTCCGGTCGTGAGACCGCCATCCGCTCCCTCCAGGCTGCTGGCCTCGAGGTCTCGAGCATCCAGGACAAGACCCCCATTCCGCACAACGGCTGCCGCCCCAAGAAGCGTCGCCGCGTGTAACTGAAAGGATCGTATCAATATGGCAATCGACAGGACTCCTGTTCTTAAGCGCTGCCGTCAGCTCGGGATCGATCCCGCTGAGCTCGGTTACAGCAGCAAGAAGGAATCTATCCGTCAGCCCAAGCGCCGTCGCAAGGAATCTGAGTACGGCATGCAGCTGCGCGAGAAGCAGAAGGTCAAGTTCATCTATGGCGTTCTGGAGAAGCAGTTCCACGGCTACTTCAACAAGGCCCGCAAGATGAACGGCGTCACCGGTGAGAACCTCATGATCATCCTTGAGTCTCGCCTCGACAACGTTGTCTTCCGTCTTGGCTTCGCCCGCACCCGCAAAGAGGCTCGTCAGTCCGTCCGTCATGGTCACTTCACCGTGAACGGCAAGCGCGTGGACATCCCGTCCTACCGCGTCAAGGCCGGCGACGTCGTCGCTGTCGGCGAGAAGTTCCGTGACCTCCTCCCCATCAAGGAGGCCCTGATTTCCTCCGAGCGCTTTGAGGTTCCTGGCTGGCTCGAGGTCGATATCGAGAAGCTGTCTGGTAACGTGCTCGCTCTGCCGACGCGTGAGCAGATCAGCGGTGATATCAACGAGCAGCTCATCGTCGAGCTCTACTCTAAGTAGTCCATCCGGGCTGCTGAGGCTGGAGGTAATACATGTCAGAATTCATTAGGCCTCAGGTTCAGGTCGAAGAGATCAACGAGACGTCTGCTCGTGTCTCCGTCGAGCCGCTCGAGCGTGGCTACGGCGATACGCTGGGTAACTCCCTTCGTCGCGTTCTTCTGTCCTCGCTCGAGGGTGCCGCCGTCGAGGCTATTCAGATCGATGGTGCGCAGCACGAGTTCATGACCATCCCTAACATGGTCGAGGATGTCACCGACATCGTCCTGAATGTCAAGGGTCTTGTCTTCAGGGCTCTCGGCACGACCGACGAGGCGACCGCCACCATCTCGGTTGACGGCCCCTGCGAGGTCACCGGTGCGGACTTCTTTATTCCGTCCGAGTTTGAGCTGGTCAACCCCGAGCAGCACATCGCTACGCTCACCGAGGGTGGCCATCTCACCATGAGCATGCGCATCGGCTATGGCCGCGGCTATGTTTCTGGCGAGGCCAACAAGCGCGACAACGATCCCATCGGTGTGATCCACGTCGACTCGCTGTACTCGCCGGTTTCCCGTTGCGCCAAGCTCGTTGAGGCTTGCCGTGTCGGTCAGCACACCGACTACGACCGCCTTGTCCTCGAGATCGAGACCAACGGCTCCATCGCCCCGCGCGACGCCGTGGTCCAGGCTGCCAATATCATCAACCAGCATATGGTCGCCTTTATGAACCTTGCCGAGACCCCCGAGGTCGAGGAGGAGGCTTCGATCTTCGCTCCCGAGGTCACCAACGACAACGCCGAGCTGGACAAGCAGATCGAGGATCTGGACCTTTCCGTCCGTTCCTACAACTGCCTTAAGCGCGCCAGCATTCACTCGGTCCGTCAGCTCGTTGAGTTCTCGGAGAACGATCTGCTCAACATCCGTAACTTCGGTGTTAAGTCGATCGAGGAAGTGAAGGACAAGCTTGAGTCCATGGGCCTGAGCCTGAAGGCTTAATGCTTCGCATATTTGAGGAGAAACTAGACCATGCGTCACAACGTTAAGAAGGGCCTGAAGCTCGGCACCGATGCGAGCCACACCAAGGCCATGAAGAAGAGCCTTGCTAAGGCCCTCTTCGAGAACGACCGCATCAAGACCACCGAGACCCGCGCTAAGGCGCTGCGTTCGGTCGTCGA
>DBFAHJ010000107.1:0-22325 GCA_048227095.1 Collinsella aerofaciens
GTGAGGTTTAGCTGCCTCAATGATTGCAAGGGCGTTGGAAAAAACGAATAGTAAGCCAATTTCCCCGATAGATTATTGCGGAGCGTTCCCTGGCCGTTCTCCTCGATTTGCATCGCGCCCTCCATATCTTTAGTGCCGGAACTCGTTATTAGGCTAATCATATCAATTCTAATAACGAGTTTATGGCGAAAAAAGTTATTAGAGTCGATTTGAATAATCTAATGACGAGAAGTCGTTATTGCTTTGGTGCAAGGTGGTCGAGTGGTCCCTCGGGCGCAGAGGAAAACGGATCATTCAACACGATCGTGGATAATCTCCCGGTTTTGGCGTGTGTGCGGGCTCAAAGTGGGAGATTATCCACGCTCGTTATTCGAGTGTCCAAAAATCCACGCTCGTCACTACTTGAGCCCGGGCAGGCGGGTGTAGGGGAATGAGCGCTCTAGGAATTCGGAGCAGCGGGCGTAATCTTTGGCGAAGTAGCTGCTGTAGAGCGAATCGAGCACGTATTGCACGGCGATGTGGCTTGCGAACTGCGTGATGCGATGCGTCATGCTCTCGTGGTCACTCACCGTAAGGTAGGCGGCAAAGCCGGGGTGAATGCGAGCGCAATAAGGCGTGCCGATGACGATGACTGGGACATGCCGACTGCTGAGGATCGGCAAGATGTCCTTGAGGTTGGGGGCAA
Organism: Collinsella aerofaciens; assembly: GCA_048227095.1. GTDB lineage: Bacteria > Actinomycetota > Coriobacteriia > Coriobacteriales > Coriobacteriaceae > Collinsella > Collinsella aerofaciens_CF. Next base: position 686 of record DBFAHJ010000107.1, read on the forward strand.
GGCCGCTGTAGGAGATGACGATTGCCGCATGGTCGGGACCCGAGGCGAGCGCCGTTCGCACCTGGGCCTCGCCACCGTTGTGGCACGTCGCGCTTTTACCGGCGGAGAGCAGGCGATCGCGGAACATTCCCGCTGGATAGAGGTTGTGCGAGCCCGTGTAGATGTCGACCTGTCGGGCGTTCGCGATGAGCTTGGCGGCGTGGTCAAGCTGCGTGGGGTCGAGCAGTTCCTGCGTTTCGGCCAGCGTGGTCTGGTAGAGCCCCTCCATGCGCTCCATAACCTGCGCAGGGGTGGACGTGGCGTCGAAGGGAAAGTTGATGTCCACGTCGCGCCGATTGCCCGATTCGGTTGCCAGGCGGATGAGCTCGACTTTGAGATCCTTAAAGCCCTCGAGGCCGAGCTTTTTGCAAAAACGGTGCACGCTCGCAACAGAAACATTGGTGCGCGCGGCAAATTCCTTAATAGAAAGTCCGCGGATGTCCTCGCCGATGGCAAGGGCTGCAATGCCGAGCTGTTGCTCGGTAGGGGTAAGGCCCTGTGCCTCGGAAATCTTGCGTTTGATATCCATACGAACTCCCACACTCGCCAAACCTGCCAAAAAGGGACAGGTTTATTTTGGCACGTTTCGGTCGGTATCAGGAAGTATCAGGGACGGGGCGGCGGCAGGACTTGAGAACGAAAAGAAGTGTCGGGTTTGGCACCCCTGCCCCTGCCTGCCGCGCGCGTGGGCGATACTCAGCTTATCGACCCGCGATGCAAAGGAGATGCTCATGGCAAACATCAAGTTCCCCGAGGGCTTCTATTGGGGTGGCGCCACCGCCGCCAACCAGTTTGAGGGCGCTTGGAACGTGGACGGCCGCGGTCCTTCCGTCGACGACCATTTCTTGGGTGGCAGCTACAAGGAGCCGCGTCAGATCACGATCGATATCGACCCCGACCGTTTCTACCCCAACCATGACGGCATCGATTTCTACCATCACTATGAGGAGGACATCGCGCTGTTCGCCGAGATGGGCTTCAACATGTTCCGCATGTCCATCTCCTGGAGCCGTATCTTCCCCAACAGCGACGATGCTGAGCCCAACGAGGCCGGCCTCGCCTTCTACGACCGCGTCTTCGACTGCCTGCGCGCCCACAACATCGAGCCGCTCGTGACCCTCTCACACTACGAGATGCCCTATCACCTGGTCGAGAAGTACAACGGCTGGGCGAGCCGCGAGCTCATCGGCTTCTTTGAGAAGTACTGCCAAACCGTCTTCGACCGTTACCAGGACAAGGTCAAGTTCTGGCTCACCTTCAACGAGATCAACTGCGGTACTCAGGACATGGGCAACCTCTTCGAGACCAGCATGATTCAGGGCTTTGAGGGCCCGGCTTCGGCGGTTCACACCACGCCGCAGGCCCGTATGCAGGCGCTGCATCACCAGTTTGTCGCCAGCGGTCGCGTCGTGCGCTATGCCCACGAGCATTACCCGCAGTTCAAGATGGGCAACATGGACTGCTTTATCCTTTCCTATGCCGCCACGTGCGATCCGGCCGACGTGTTCGCCACGCAGCAGGAGATGAACGCCATGAACTGGTACTGCTCCGACGTGCAGGTGCGCGGAAAGTACCCGTTCTATGCCAAGCGCTTCTGGGCCGAGAACGATGTTGAGCTTGTGATGGAGGACGGCGACCTGCAGGATATCGCCGACGGCAAGGTCGACTTCTATTCCTTTAGCTATTACATGTCCGGCACCGTGGGCACCCACAAGGACCACGAGATGACCGAGGGCAACATGACCTTTGGCGGAAAGAATCCCTATCTGGAGTCCACCGACTGGGGCTGGCAGATCGACCCGCTGGGCCTGCGCATCGCCCTCAACGAGATTTATGCTCGCTACGAGATTCCGCTGATGGTGGTCGAGAACGGCATGGGCGCTTACGACGAGGTCGAGGAGGACGGCTCCATCCATGACCCGTACCGCATCGCCTACCTGCGCAGCCACATCAAAGCCATGGGCGAGGCAATCGCCGACGGCGTCGACCTGATCGCCTACACCTGGTGGGGCCCCATCGACCTGGTGTCCGCCGGCACCGGCGAGATGCGCAAGCGCTACGGCTTCATCCACGTCGATAAGTACGACGACGGCACCGGTACCTACGAGCGCCGCCGCAAGGACAGCTTCTTTGCATACCAGAAGATCATCAAGTCCAACGGCACCGAGGGCCTGGAGTAATTGAGTTCCGGCGGCCGGTCCGGCGTTCTGCCGAACGCCGGACCGGCCGCCGACTACGTGACCACCGACGTCAATGACGACGGCATCTGGAACGCCTTTGCTCGTCTGGGGCTTATCGAGGATTAATCGACAATATGAGCGCCACTGGGGAAAAGGTTTTGGGAAGGGCTTGAAAGGGCTCGCGATTCGAGTCTCCACCTTAGTATTTGAACCATTTGGCACTATAATCACCATAGGCATGCGCATAACGTTGCGCTTAATCAAGAGGAGAAAACGTATGGGTCTGTTTGACATGTTTAAGAAGAAGGCTGAGCCCGCGGCCGCCGCTGCTCCTGCCTCCATCTCTGCTTCTGCCGGCGCCGACGTGCTGTGCTCGCCCGTCAAGGGCAAGGTCGTCAAGATGGCCGACGTGCCCGATCCCGTCTTTGGCGGCGAGGTCCTGGGCAAGGGCTGCGCCGTGTGGCCCGAGGACGATCTGGTCTACGCTCCCTGCGACGGCAAGGTGACCGTCACCATGGGTCACGCCGTGGGCCTGCAGTCCGATAGCGGCATCGAGGTTCTGGTGCATGTTGGCGTCGATACCGTCAACATGAACGGCGACGGCTTCGAGGGCTTCGTCAAGGCTGACGACGTCGTGAAGGCCGGCCAGCCCATCCTCAAGATCGACCGCACCAAGATCGCTGCTGCCGGTTACAAGGACTGCGTCGTCGTGGCTGTGTCCAACACCGCTGAGTTCGCCGACGTCGAGCTTACCGTCGAGGCCGAGTCTGCCGTCGCTGCTGGTGACGCCATCGTTAAGGTCGTCCGCAAGTAGACTGCGACATCCAAAGGATGTGCAAGGGTGGTCGGGTTATCCGGCCACCTTTTTTATTACAATGCGGCGGAACGTTTTATTGCGCGTTGGGCGGACCGGTAAACCGTTCGGACGATAAATCGAGCCGACTGCGCCTTTGCTTTGCCGGGGGGTGTTCGTTAGCTGCTAGTATGGCCTTATTGTTACGACGTGCACCGCGTCAGGAAGCGCGGTGCCGCTTGTTGGGAGGAATGTCATGAAGAAGAAGCTGCTGCTTGCGCCCCTGATGGCTGTTCTGGTCGCGTGCGTGGTTGTGCTTTCCGGCTGCGGAGGTCCTTCGGTTGAGGAGCTTATCACCGAGGATCTTACGACGCAGTTTGACGAGGTCAAGAACGGTGGCGACGACTTCCTCGCCGGCCTGGAAGAGGCCTCGGGCGACGAGTTCGAGCAGCTGGGCATCGATCCCAAGGAGTACGCTAAGAGCTATCTCGAGGGCTTTGACTACAAGATCGGCGACGTGACGGTCGACGAGGACAAGGGTACCGCAACTGCCGAGGTCACCATTACCTGCAAGTCCATGAACCAGATCGTTGAGGATTTTGCCACCCAGTATCAGGAGAAGGTCGCCGCGCTCGATTCGATGCCTTCCGATGACGAGCTGTACAAGATGGCCGGTCAGGTTATGGTCGATGTGACCAAGGCTGCTAAGACCAAGGACACCACGGTCACCTTCAAGTACACCGCCAATGACGATGGCGAGTGGTCTGCTGACGATTCCGCAACCAACGAGATGATGAATGCGATGATGAGCTAGTTTGTTGCGGCGTTTTACCAAACGCCGCAACTGCTCGACGCTGCGCGGGCACCAGAGCGACAACTTGTCATTCAAAGAGGACGGCATGACCAGAAGGTCTATGCCGTCCTCTACCTGCGGCGTTGCCATTGTTTGACCAGTCGTTTAAGAACGTCCCCAACGACCACTTTCCGCGCAACAGCATTGCGGCGGCTACGTTGAGCAGCGGCTCCGTTACTCGCCCAGAATCAGCGCTGCGAGCTCTGCTTGGGTGTCTACCACGTAGTCGGCGCCGGCTGCTTCGAGCTCTGCGCGGCCGCGGAAGCCCCAGGCGACGCCCGCGCTCTTGAGGCCGGCATTGTGACCGGTCAGGACGTCGACATTGGAATCGCCCACATAGAGCGTGGTTGTCGGGTCGGCGCCCAACGCTTCCATCACATGCAGCGTGACGGGCGCTTCGGGCTTGGGCGGAAATGCGTCCACGCGGCCCTGCACCAGCGCAAAGCGGTCGGGACCAAAGTACTTCTCGATAAGCGGGGCCGCCGAAATGTGGTCCTTGTTGGTGAGTACGGCAAGCTGCACACCCGCGGCGCGCAGGCGGTCGAGCATCTCGGTTGTGCCGGCATAGGGGGCGGTGTGGTCCTCCTTGTGCTCGCCGTAGTAGGCCCTAAACTCGGCAAGCGTCTGCTCAAAGGCGCGCCCGTCACCCGCATACTCGGCAGGCATAAAGCGCTCGACCAGCTTGAGCATGCCGTTTCCCACCTTATAGCGGTATTCGTCAACGGCAAACGTGGGCCAGCCGTGCATCTCGCAGGTATGGTTACCGGCGGCTGCCAGGTCCTCGAGCGTGTTGAGGATGGTGCCGTCTAAATCAAAAATCACATGGGAAAAAGCTGCTGCCATGAAAGCTCCCGTCGTTGGGTTTCAAAACGCACCTCATAATACTGGGCTTCCGCGTTGGGCATGCTTGGAATCTGAACATCTCCAGGGACATCAAGCCACATCGCGCCGACCGTGCAGTTCCGCCCTAGCAAATTCTCGGCAGCTGCTCTCCTACGAGCATGTCGAGGATGCGGGTCGATCCCCAGCCGGTGCGTACGCGCACGGCGGGTCGAGCGCCCTCGGCAAGCGGCAGCACGCGACCGATGATGGCGGCGTTCTCGCCGTAGCGGGCGGCGCGCATGGCCGCCAGCGCGGCATCGGCCTGCTCGGCCGGCACCACGACGACCATCTTGCCCTCGTTTGCCACCTGCAGAACGTCGTAGCCGAGCATCTCACATGCCGCCTGCACGTCGGGGCGCACGGGCACGGCATCCTCGTCGATCTCCATGGCAACGCCGCTGGCCTGGGCAAACTCGTTGAGCGTGGATGCCAGGCCGCCGCGCGTGGGGTCGCGGAAGCAGCGGGTGTCGGGGGCAGCGGCGAGCACGTCGGCAATCAGATGATTGAGCGGCGCAGCGTCGCTTTCGATGTTGCTCGAAAACGCCAAGCCCTCGCGCTGGCTCATGATGGCGATGCCGTGGTCGCCTAGCGTACCCGATACCAGGATGGCGTCGCCGGGCCGGCAGTTTGCGCCGCTGAGCGTTACGCCCGCGGGCACTTCGCCCACGCCGGCGGTATTGATGTAGACGCCGTCGGCACCGCCACGCTCGACCACCTTGGTGTCGCCGGTGATAATCTTCACGCCTGCCTCATGTGCCGTTTCGGCCATGGTCTGCACAATCTGGCGCAGCTTGTCCATGGGATAGCCCTCTTCGAGGATAAAACCGCATGAGAGGTAGCGCACGTTAGCGCCCGAGGTCGCGACGTCGTTGACGGTTCCGCATACGGCGAGGCGACCGATATTGCCGCCGGGGAAGAACTGCGGCGTTACCACAAAGCTGTCGGTCGACATGGCGATTCGCCCGCTTGCGGGCAGCGCGGCGACACCGGCGTCGTTGCCCGCAAGCAGCTCGGGCGACCCAAAGGCATCCAGAAAGACCTCATCGATAATGCGCTTCATCATCTGACCGCCGGAGCCGTGGCCCAGCAGGACAGTGCTATCGGTGGCAGTACGGGACATATCGAAAACTCCAATCGTGGGTGGTGCCAGCGTGCGGGTGCGTCCGGGCTAGCCGTGGTATCTAAAGTACGCCGCGCAGCTGCCTTCGGAGCTCACCATGCAGGGGCCGACGGGGTGTTCGGGCGTACATGCGTGGCCGAACAACGGGCAGTCGCTCGGCGTGATGGCACCGCGCAGCACGTCGCCGCAGCGGCACCCGCGTGGCTCGACCGTCGGTTCAATGGGCACGTCAAAGCGGGCGTCGGCATCAAAGCGCGCGAATTCGGGTCGGATGGAAAGACCCGAGTTGGCAATCGGTCCCAGCCCGCGCCACGTGGTGTCGCACGGCTCAAATACCTGCTCGACCAGCTGGCGAGCTACGGGATTGCCGCCAGCGTTGACGCCACGGCGGTAGGCGTTGCCAATCGCGGGCTTGTCCTCGACAACCATCTGGACCAGCATGCAGATGCCCTGCAGGATATCGACCGGCTCAAATCCCGTGACCACGCCCGGGGTATTGAACTCGTCGACCAAAAAGCTAAAGGGTGCCAGGCCTGTGATGGTAGCGACGTGACCAGGCAGGATAAAGCCGTCGATGGTCGTCTCGGGGTCGTTGGAGATCGCACGCAGAGCCGGCGGCGTGGTCTTGTGAGCACAGTAGACCGAGAAGTTCTGGAGCCCGCGCGCGTCGGCCTCCAGGATAGCGGCGGCAATGGTGGGCGTTGTGGTCTCAAAGCCGACGCCCATAAAGATGACCGGGCGTTCGGGATTTTGCTCGGCAATGTCGAGTGCGTCGAGTGGAGAGTAGACGATGCGGATGTCGCGCCCCACCGCCTTTTGCGCGGCAAGCGAGGTGGACGATCCGGGCACGCGCATCATGTCGCCAAAGGTGGTGATGATGGCACCGTCCATGTTGGAAAGCGCGATTGCGTGATCGATGTCGCGGTTGGCGGTGACGCAAACGGGGCATCCCGGGCCGCTTAGCAGTTTGAGTCCCGTCGGCATAATGGAGCGAAAGCCATAGCGGCCAATGCTCACGGTATGCGTACCGCAGACTTCCATAAGGTTGATGCTGCGGTTGCCGACAAGCTCATGAATACGCTCGATGAGCTCGCGAGCCAGCTTGGGGTCGCGAAATGCCGAAAAGTCGATACCGGAGCGAACCGGCTGCGCCGCCGCCACTAGTATGCCTCGGCCGGGTTGGTGGCGAGCTGGTCCTCTTCGGCCAGCTCGGTCATGGTATTGACGAGCTCGAGTGTCTCTTGGGCTTCCTGCTCGTCGACAATCTGAATGCCAAAGCCGGCGTGCACGAGAATATAGTCGCCGACCTGCGCCGTCGGCACGAGGCGCAGCGAAACGGGGCGCTCGATGCCCATCATGTCGACGGTCGCCTTAAGGTCGTCGTCGCGTTTGACCACTTTACCGGGAACGGCAAGGCACATAATGTTTCCCTTTTATACGTTTTGCGCTGGATAGGCACTGAATAATCCATCGTTTGATGGTAGCGCTCGCAGGAGTCACGAGCAAACGCGTTACACCTGTGAGACGGCGGCGCGCAGGCTGGCAAAACAGCCTATCTCGACGCCGTCTGCGCGAGGCGAGCGCGAGCGATGGCGGCCTGACCGTAGGCGATACAGCCGTCGTTGACGGGCACAGCGTGGGGGACCAAGACGGCAAGACCGGCGTCTTTGAGCTCGTGGGTAAGGAGCTGGAGCAAAAGTTGGTTCATGAACACACCGCCCGAGAGCGCGACGGTATCGAGGCCTTCGCGATCACAGATCTCGCACGCGATGTGGGTCGTAGCGTGCGTAATGGCGATGTGAAACCCGAGGGCGAGCCTGTCGGCCGGCGCGCCTGTCTCGATTCCATTCAGAAGAGCTTTGATGAGCGGTTGGGGGTCCAAGATGGGGGAGTCGGCGTCAGGCGTGAATACGCCTGTGTGATTGCCGTCGAGACGAACGGCCGTACCGCCGAGCGCGCGCCAGGCGGCGGCTTCGAGTTCGATGGCGGGCTCACCTTCGTAGGTTGCCTGCCCGCAAATGCCCAAAACTGCAGCGGCGGCGTCAAAGAGACGTCCCATACTGCTCGTGCGTGGGCTGTTGATGTTCCGCTCGATCATCGTAGCCGTGATGCTGCGCGTCTGCTCGTCGAGGGTGTCCAATAGCCCTGCGGCACCCGGGTGCTCGAGCAGGCCGAGCTCGCTCAGCAGAGCAAAGGCATTGCGCCGGGCATCGCGCACGGATGCGGCGCCGCCTGGCAGCGCCCAGGTGCGCAGGTGCGCGACGCGTTCAAAATCGGCAAGGCCGGCGACAAGGAACTCGCCGCCCCAAACGGTTCCGTCGGTGCCCGCCCCCGTACCATCAAAGGCAATGCCGAGCACACGCGCGCCGGTTGTAAGCTGGCCCGTGGCGATAGCCTCGGCCATTACGCTCGCGATATGCGCATGATGGTGCTGCACCTCGACGAGCGGCAGATTGCATTTTCGCGCCTGCTCGCGCGCCCACTGACTCGATAGGTAGCTGGGGTGCAAGTCGCAGGCCAGCGCGGCGGGCATCAAGTCAAAGAGATCTTCCAAGCGCGTGCGCGCGGCGTTCCAGGCATCGAAGGTCTCGCCGTTTTCGACATCGCCAATATGCTGCGACACAAAACAGGTTGCCTCGCCGTTCGTCCCTTCACGCGTGAGCGCGATCGTTGCCTTTTGCTGTGGGCCGCAGGCGAGCACGCAGGGTGCAGTGCCGTCGAGTGTCGGCAGCGGCAACGGTTGCGGCGCATATCCGCGAGCGCGGCGCACGGGCATAACGACCCCACCGACCACACGTACCACGGAGTCGTCGTAGCGCGAGAGAATCGCACGATCGTTGCCAAGTAGCGCATCGGCGATGCCGGCGGCAACAAGATGTTCCCAGGCGAGGGCATCGTCGGTCTCGATAGGTTCCTCGCTCAGGTTTCCGCTGGTCATGACCAGCGCGTGCATGTCATGCGACGCGGCGGCTGCAAGCAGCAGATGCTGAAGCGGTGTATAGGGGAGCATGACGCCGAGCTCGGGTAGATCGTGCGCGACGGATGGCGCGAGTGTAAGGGCGTCGGGGGAATCTCCCTCGCCAACAGCACGCCGGCGCAACAGCACAATGGGGCGGATGCTGCCGGTTAGCAAGCCGCGCTCGGCATCATCGACGTGGCACAGGCGTTCAGTATCGGCAAGGCTGCGCACCATAACGGCAAGCGGCTTGTTGCTGCGGCGCTTGCGACGGCGCAGCTCGACCACCGCCTGCTCATTGGCGGCGTCGCATGCCAAGTGGAATCCGCCCAGGCCCTTGATGGCGACAATACCGCCGCTGGCCAGCAGTTCGACACAGCGGTCAATAATGGCATCGCTGGTTTCGCGCGTGCTGCCGACGGCTGGCGTCGCCCCCGAGCCCTCGAGCTCCATATCGCCCGCCGCCTCGCGCCAGGTAATATGTGGCCCGCAGTCAAAGCAGGCATCGGGCTGCGCATGAAAGCGCCGGTCAAGCGGGTCGCCATACTCTGCGGCGCACTCGGGGCACATGGGAAAGCAATCCATCGACGTGGCCGCTCGGTCATAAGGCAGCGACCGGATGATGGTAAAGCGCGGCCCGCAGTTGGTGCAGTTGATAAAGGGGTAGTGATATCGTCGGTCGGCGGGGTCGAACAGTTCGCGCAGGCAGTCGTCACAGGTGGCGATATCGGGGGAGATGAGCGTCGTGTGCACGGTCTGATCCTGCGACGCTACGATACGAAATACCTGCTCATCGTCGGCATCCCAAGCGTCGGGCTCCAGGTCTGCAACAGCGACATGCTCAACGCGGGCCGCGGCAGGCGCGTGCTTCGACAGCGCGGCGACAAAGCCGTCGAGTGCCTCGACCGAAGCATGCGCCTCGATGTGCACGCCATCGCCCGCGTTGAGCACCCAGCCGCAAATGCCATGCGCCATAGCCTCGCGATACACAAATGGCCGCATGCCAACGCCCTGCACAATGCCCGTCACATGAATATGCACATGCCGCATGCGACCCTCCCTCATTGAAGTGCGTGTTGTTAGAGCCCCAAGCTTTGCTTGGTGGCGGCGCAGGTGAGCTCGCCGTGCTTAACGCCGCGCAGCCCCAGCAACCGGTCCGCCAGCTCGTAGACGCGTTTGCCGCGACCCTTGAGCGCCAGAATCTCCAGGCAGTTGTGGTGGTCCAGATGCACGTGCATGGTCGAGACAATCTCGTCGGTGTAGTCGTGCTGCACCTCGTCCAGACGGCGCGTCAGATCGCCGGTATGGTGGTCATAGATCATGGTGAGCGAACCGATGACCTGCTCGTCGGGCGTGCGCATCTGCTCCTTGGCGATCGAGGCGCGAATCAGATCGCGTACGGCCTCGGATCGGTTGGCCACGTCACCGCGGCGCGCGATCTGCTCGTCAAAGCGGCGCAGCAGGTCGTCGGGCGCGGTGACCGAAAAGCGGACCAGCTCGGAGTTGGAGCCGCTGCAGCGGCAGCTCGTATCGCCAGTCGGCCCGTGCGAATGCTCGTGCTCGTGATCGCAGACGTGCTCGTGCTCGGCCACGCTACACCAGTTTCACAGAGCCGACGGAGTTGTGATCTGCCTCGATGGCCTCCTCGTAGCCCTCGAGCGCATCGTGCGCCTCGTGCAGCGCAGACATGGCGGCCTCGAGCTTGGCACCAATGCGCTCCATGTCAAAGTTCTCGGTCGCATGCAGCAGCTGATGGCTCCACTCGTGAGCGAGCTCAATAGTGTCGTCGACCTGCTTGACGCTCATGGCAAGCTGGCTCATGTTCATTCCGACGTCATGCATGGGAATCTCCTTTTGTACGGGGCGATATGGTGGTTCAGATTCTACTACGCCCGCCTTGGGCGCCGCCGCATAAGAAAACGGGCGCGAGTCCGTCTGACCCGCACCCGTTCACTGGGGGCTGTTTGTGTCTACCATACTATCCGTGGTCGCGGGCGCAGCGCCCGGCTCTCCGGCGAGCGGTGCGAAACCGCTCATGGACGGCAGACAAGTAACAAGCGTATTACAGATGCTTCTCCAGCAGTGCCTGAAGTCTTGCCTTGGGTAAGGCGCCGACCGAGCGGTCGACCTCCTCGCCGTTCTTAAAGACGATTAGCGTGGGGATGCTCATGACGCCAAACTTCATGGCCAGGTCCTGGTTGTCATCGACGTTGCACTTGGCCACAGCCAGCTTGCCGGCCAGCTCGTCGGCAACCTCGTCTACGATGGGCGAGAGCGAGCGGCAGGGGCCGCACCACGGGGCCCAAAAATCAACCAGTACGGGCAGGCTATCGTTGACGACAGCGTCGAAGTTCTCGGGGGTAATCTGCTTAATGTCAGCCATGGTGACCTCCATAATACAACGCGGCTCGGCCGCGTAAAACTCAGTACGACCGTGCTTATACCCAGCGGCTCGTAAAGCAACCACTCGCGGGCGGCTCTTTTATATAATGGTGGGCACGCAAATGATTGGAGAGCGCATGCCCACGTCACAAAGCCAGAAAAAAGAAGCCATCGCCCAGGCGACCGAGCAGGAGCTCGCGTCGCTTGCAGATCGCGGCGTGCGTATCGCGGGCAACGCGTGCTCGCCGATTGTGCTGGTCAAAGGCGATTTGGATGAAGCCGAGTGCTCGGGTGGCGAGCTGGCTGCCGGCGCGGATGGCGCCGCGTTGCGCAAGGCGCTCGGCGCCATCGGATATGCCCCCGAGGATTTTTGCGTGCTGGCAAGCGTCGCCGGCGCGGGCGACGGAGCGGTCGCGGCGGGCGAGGCCCTGACGTGCGACCTGTTCCGCGAGGCGCTGGAGACCTTGGACCCCGAGGCGGTGCTGCTGCTGGACAACAGTGCGGCCGATGTCATGCGCGAGACCTATGCCGATATGCTTGTGGCAATTGATGACTTTGACACCGCCATGCTCAAGCCCGGCCTGGTCGCCCATGTGCAGGGGCGCCGCGTGCTGGCGCTCGACGGTTTTGAGGCGGCGCTCACCGACAAGGCCGCCAAGCAGCGCATGTGGGCCTACATCAAGCAGCTGACCCCGCCGGCCGCTCCGCTGTAGCGGATTGGCGTCGGCGAGCGATTGCCTGGCGGGCAAACCACGCCGCAAGATCGGCGCCGCACTTCTACACCACAGCGCGCAGCTCAAATCGATCGCCGTTAATGCGGAACTGGCAGTTGCCGTTCATGCGCTCCACGGCAAGTTTGATGCTCTTGGTGCCAAAGCCGTGGCCCGCATGCTGGGTTATAGGCATGCCGTCGACCATGCGCGGCGCGCGGTCAAACGTGTTGGAAACTAACAGCAGCAGCTGACCGTCCTCCAATCGCAGGTCAAAGTCGACGAATCGCTTTCCTTGGGGTGCGGCGCTTGCGGCGGTGATAGCGTTTTCCAAGGCATTTGAGAGCACGCTAAACAGGTCGGCGTCACCTACATGGATGGTTTCGGGTACGGCGGCGCGCAGGTTGGCGGTAATGCCGTTTCTATTAATTTCCGAGTTAAATGACGAAAGCGCAATGTTTACGGTCTCGTTGGCGCAGAAGCGGCGTACGGCGGTGCGGTCGCCGGCTTCGCAGAGTTCGTCGATGCGTTTGAGCGCCTCGTCGGTGTGGCCCTCCTCAATCAAAGCGGCCAGACCGCGTAGGAAGTGGCGCATATCGTGGCGAAGAATCGACAGCTCGCGCCCAGATTGACGCCAGGCCTCGAGCTCTTTGATGGCGGCGCTGTCGCGGGTTTCGAGCATCCAGCGCTCTCGCTCGGCGGTTTCCTTTTCTTCGTATTCGCGCAGGTAAACGGCAAGAAACATAAGATAGAAGGCACAGAGCGCAAAGGCTAAAAACTCAACCGTCACCACCGAGCCCGAGTGGAACAGCGTGGTGTAGACGTTGGTGGCATAGTCAAAGACGTAATAGACGAGCGGCAGGATTAAAAGGATGCTCAGCTCGGTGGTGCTTTTAATCGCCAGGCGCGGACCGATGTCGCCGGCCCAATGCAACAGGACGGCAAAGACGGCGAGCGTGGTCGCGATGCGCGCCAGATAGTACGTGGTCTGCGAATCGGTCGCGGCAAATGCGGCGATACCCATCCAGTTGCTGAACTGGCAGCTCAGATAGGCGCTCGTAATGCCGAGCGCGGCAAGCAGTGGACTCAGGCGGTAGCGCGCGCACAGGTAGACGATAAGCGGCAGGTGCACGACAAGCGGATAAGCCTGGCGGGCAAAAAGCTCTCCGCCAACGACATTGGCGATCGAGAAGGCGGCGCCGGTCACGACGCCGACCCCCAGCAGCTCAAGCGCGTGGCGTCGGTTGATTTCGACACCGCACAGCGCCGCCGAGGCAAAGACGCCAAAGAGCAACGTCGTGGCGTGGTGGATTGCCCAAAGGACCATTTCGACCGTTGCGGGCATTAGCGCCTCCCGCCCTCGAAGCGCATCGCAAAGTAGGCGTCTTGGAATCCCTGCTTGCTGCTGCGCGACAGCGGAATGCACGCGCCCGAGCGCATGACGATGTCCGTGCGATCGAAGTGGTCGATGTTGCGCAAGTTGACCTGGTAACTACGGTGGCATTTAAAGAAGGTGGCATTTTGTGCCAAACGGTCCTCAACGCTGCGGAACGACTCGAGTGCCTCGATATCGCGGTCATCGCGCAGGTGGAAGACCACGTGCTTGTTGCGCGCCTCGGCATATTCGATATCGGATAAGCGCAGGGCATGGTAGCCAAAGGACGTTTTGATCACGAGCTCGTCGGTTGCCGCCGGGCGCATGCTCGAAAGCTCGTCGAGTGGCTGCGCCAGGCGTTCGTAAGTCACGGGCTTGAGCAGATAGTCGAAGGCGCGGACCTCGTAGGACTCCAGTGCAAACTCGGGCGATGAGGTGAGAAACACCAGGCGCACGGCGGTATCGGCCTGGCGCAATTCGCGCGCGGTGTCCATGCCGTTGATGAGCGGCATGATCATGTCGAGCAGGATGATGTCGGCGCGCGATGCGGCATGGCGGGTTAGCAGGTCCTCGCCGCGCGTGACGAGCGCAACATCGACCGCCGTGCCCGTTTCGGTCGACCAACGGTCGATCATCCGGTGCAGTCTATCTAGAAAAGCGACGTCGTCGTCGCAGGCAATAATCTTGAGCATTCGGCCCCCTTAGTAGTTCGATTTTGCCACATTGGGTGCGTACCGCCCGCGGGGGTGCGCGCCGTTTGCGCCCCACGGCGTGCAACTCGCGCCAAGCGGTATTGCGGTGGCGAAAGATGCCTCCTGCGCTATCGAGAGCTCGACTGTTCTTAACTTGTCAGGCCCGCCCCAAGATTGAATCTTTATTTCAACTTTACACCTAGGTTTACAGCTGTCTTGTCAGCTGTAAACCTAGGTGTCATACTAAAGCCCCAAGATTCGCCAAAAGAGAGGGGCCTTGATGGCACAGAGCGCGAACATGGATGCATCGGAGCTCGCACGCGACATTGCGGCCGGCCTGGCATCGGCAACGACGGCAACGGAGCGCGCGGCATTGGTGCCCGCAGAGCTCGTCGAGGCCATTCAGCAACTTAAAACCCAACGCGACGCGGTGATCCTGGCACACTATTACGTGGCGCCCGAGGTCCAGGCTGTGGCCGATTACGTCGGCGACAGCTTTTACCTGGCAAAGCTCGCCAAGAGCCTGCCGCAGCAGACCATCGTGCTGTGCGGCGTGGAGTTTATGGGCGAGAGCGCCAAGCTGCTCAACCCCACCAAGACCGTGCTGCTGCCCGAGCCGGGCGCGGATTGCCCCATGGCCCATATGGTCAAGCGCGAGACGGTCGACGCGGCGCGCGCCGAGTATGGCGACGACCTGGCCGTGGTATGCTACGTCAACTCGACGGTCGAGATCAAGAGCTGGAGTGACGTGTGCGTTACCAGCTCCAACGCCGTCAAGATCGTGTCCGAGCTGCCGCAGCAACATGTCCTGTTCATCCCCGACCAAAACCTCGGTCGCTTCGTAGCCGAGCAGGTGCCGCAAAAGCACGTCATCCTCAACAATGGCTATTGCCCGCGCCACCACATCATCACCGTCGAGCAGATCGTTGACGCGCAGGAAGCGCATCCCGACGCGCTCGTACTGGCGCACCCCGAGTGCAAAGCCGACGTGCTGGCCGAGGCCGACTACATCGGCTCCACCGCCGGCATCATCAAGTATGCCGAGGAGTCGGACGCCAGCGAGTTCATCATCGTGACGGTCCGCGGCGTGCTCTACGAGCTCGAACGCCGCTGCCAGGGCACCGGCAAGAAGTTCTACTTCCCCGCGGTGCAGCCCACCTGCGTCAACATGGATCTCATCACACTCGAAAAGCTCGCGCGATGCCTGGAGACGGGCGAGGGCGAGGTACAGATCGGCGTGTCGGACGAGGCGGCCGACCAGGCCAAAATTACGCTCGACCGCATGCTCGAGTACGCGGCGCGCTAGAACGATGTGACATGAGGGGCAGTCCCTTATGTCACATTACAAGGGAGAGGATTCCTGTGGAAACCAAACAATACCCCGATATGGAGTGCGACGTTGTCATTGCCGGTTGCGGCGTGGCGGGCCTGTACGCGGCCCTCAATCTGCCGACGAGCACGCGCGTGATCATGCTCTCCAAGGGCGCGGTCGACGAGTGCGACTCGATGCTCGCACAGGGCGGCATCTGCGTGCTTCCCGAGGGCTCGGACTACGATGCCTTCTTTGAGGACACCATGCACGCCGGTCACTACGAGAACCGCCGCGAGAGCGTAGACATCATGATTCGCTCGAGCCGCTCGGTCATCAACGACCTGCTGGCGATGGGCGTGGACTTTGAGCGCAAGGCCGACGGCAGCCTCGACTTTACCCGCGAGGGCGCGCACAGCCGCCCGCGCATCGCCTTCCATGCCGACATTACGGGCAAGGAGATCACGACCAAGTTGCTCCAGGCCGTCCGCAAGCTGGACAACGTGCAGATTCTTGAGCACGTGGCCATGACCGACATCCTGACGGCCGAGCGCGATGGGGTCACGGTGTGCACTGGCGTCGTCGCTGTTGCCGTGGACGAGGACAACTCGGTCCGCCCCGCCGACGAACTGGCACATGCCGCCGAGGGCGTGCATACCGGCGAGCCGTTTGAGATTCATGCTCGCCACACGTTGTGGGCGACGGGCGGTATCGGCGGCGTATACGACCACTCCACCAACTACCCGCAGCTCACCGGCGACGCCTGCTACATCGCGCAGGAGCACGGCATTACGATGGAGCATCTGGACTACGTGCAGATTCACCCCACGGGACTGTTCTCGCCGCAGCCGGGCCGCACCTTCCTGATCAGCGAGAGCTGCCGCGGCGAGGGCGCGATTCTGCTCAACGCCGCCGGCGAGCGCTTTACCGACGAACTGCAGCCGCGCGACGTGGTCGCCGCCGCTATTCGCGAGCAGATGAAGCAGGACGGCACCGAGCACGAGTGGCTGAGCTTTGCCCCCGTCGAGCGCGACGTGGTGACCGGGCACTTCGCCAACATCCGCGCGCGCTGCCTTGAGGACGGTCGCGACATCCTGGATGAACCCATTCCTGTCACGCCCACGCAGCACTACTTTATGGGCGGCGTGTGGGTCGACAAGGACGGCCGCACCTCGATGCCCGAGCTCTACGCCGCCGGCGAGACGGCCTGCAACGGCGTTCACGGCAAGAATCGCCTAGCTTCCAACAGCCTGCTCGAGTCCCTAGTCTGGGGTCGCCGCGCTGCTTGGCGTATGCGCACCGGCGAGTCGCTGGCCGTGGAGCAGGCGGGCGATCCCGCGCTCGATGGCCGTCATCGCGCCCTGAGCGCCGATACCCTGGCAATCGATGATTTGGCCCGTGCCGCCGGCACGCAGGCCGTGGAGGAGTAGACCATGAATCCCATTACCATGAAGCTCGTCGTCGATGATCTGATTCTGCAGGCTCTGCGCGAGGACATTACGTTTGAGGACGTGAGCACGGCGAGCGTGTGCCCCACGGCGCGTCCCGCCACGGTGGAGCTTATCGCCAAAGCCGATGGCATCATCGCCGGCCTGGATGTGTTCGCTCGTACCTTTGAGCTGCTGGATTCGCAGAGCTCGGTGCTGCTCGACGTTGCCGATGGCGACGAGGTGCACGCCGGCGACCATGTGGGTCAGGTGCGCGGCGATGCGCGCGTGCTGCTTTCGGGTGAGCGCGTGGCGCTCAACTACCTGCAGCGCATGAGCGGCATCGCTACCTATACACACAGCATGGCCGCGGCGCTCGAGGGAACCAAGACCGTGCTCGTCGACACGCGCAAGACCACGCCGGGCATGCGCGTGTTTGAGAAGGCGGCGGTTGAGATTGGCGGCGGCAGCAACCACCGCTACAACCTGTCGACGGCCGTCATGCTCAAGGACAACCACATCGATGCCGCCGGCGGCGTGACGCGTGCGATCGAGATGGCGCGCGCCCATGCGTCGTTTACCACGACGGTCGAGATTGAGTGCGAGAACCTGGACATGGTGCGCGAGGCCGTGGAGGCCGGCGCCGACATCATCATGTTCGACAACATGACCCATGACGACATGACCGCCGCGATTGAGCTTATCGCCGGTCGCGCCAAGACCGAGTGCTCGGGCAACGTGGACGCCAGCAATATCCGCGCGCTCGCCGACCTGGGCGTTGACTTTATTAGCTCGGGCGCGCTGACACACTCCGCCCCGATCCTCGACCTCTCGCTTAAGCACCTGCGTCTGCTGGACGGTAAATAATGAACGCCCGCGAGCGTCGCCGTGCCATCATGGCCGTGCTCGAGCGAGCCAAGGGACCCGTATCGGGCAGCGCGCTTGCCCACGAGGTGGGTGTGAGCCGCCAGGTCGTGGTGCAGGACATCGCCCTGCTGCGCGCCGATGGGCACGATATCGTGGCGACCAATCGCGGCTACGTGCTGCAGGAGGCCGCGAGTAGCCCCGCCGTGCCCACGCGTCTTGTTAAGGTGCGCCACAGTGTGGAGCAGGCGGGCGACGAGCTCACGAGTATCGTCGACGCGGGTGGTGCCGTGCTCAACGTGATCGTCAACCATCGTGTGTACGGCAAGATCACGGCCGACCTGGACATCCGCAACCGTCGCGATGTTGAGCGCTATCTGCGCGATATCGAGAGCGGCAAGAGTTTCCCGCTACTAACGGTGACGAGCGGCTATCACTTCCATCGCATCGCGGCGGAGGACGAGCAAACCCTCGACGAGATCGAGGCGATGCTCAAGGAGAAAGGCTACCTAGCAGACCTGATGCCCTACGAGGACAACCTCGGCTAGACCACCAATTTGGGGACAGGTTTCAAATTGAGGATTGCAAAAAAGAGGGCTATCGCGCCGATGCGATGGCCCTCGTTTTATGAGATATGAAATATGAAATGCTAAATCCGCAAGTAAAAACGTGTTTAAGATGTGGGGCTACTGGTGGTCTCCAGAATATCGGACGTAGGCATCCGACATGCCTTGATTTTTTAAGGCAGAAACCGCTTGTTCCGCCTCAGTTCGACTTGAAAACCTGCCAGCGGAAACCGAATACCACGTCTCCTTGTTAAGGTTTGTCCAGTCTGTTGTGCACACGACAATTGCGCCTGGGAACCCGCTGTTTCTAAGATCATCTGCCTTTTTCTCCGATGTTGTATAGTCCTTACTGGCCATGACGAATGCGCCCCAAAATGGGCTTATTTCTGATAGAGAAGACGTCGATGACTCATTCTGCTCGACGGCTTTCTTTGCATTTTCAGCCTCTTGCTCAGCGCGCTTTTGAGCGGCAGAAGCATCCTCGGCTTGTTTGGCGGAAACTGCTGCATCACGAGCTCCCCTTGCGGCTGCAGCTAGAGCTTTCGCTGAGCTCTTCGAATCGCAACCTCCCCGCTCGGCTAACTTTTCTGCCGCATTGATTTGCTCGTCGGTAACATCGGCTGGATCGATCTTGTCACCCAATGTCAGCTTTGCCATCTCGCGGAAATCAGCCTTTTCGCCATCTTTGAGAGCACGCTTCACTTTAAATTTTACGCTCGAATCGGAAACGTTCCAGAGCGAGCCGTCCGCTCCAATCGGAGTACCCTCTATTACGAGCTCATATGTTCCCGGAATGAGTTCAAGACCTTTTCCATCGGAATCGACAAATGCCGTTTTGTCGATTTTGCTTCCGTTGACATCGGTTCCTTTCACGCGGATCGGTAGCTTGGAAGCTCCTTCCGATGTATTCCATCCATCTCCGGAAACACTGATAAGAACAGAATGCTTCGAGTATTCAGCTGCAGTGGTCTTCTGCTTCTTTGTCGTCTGTTTCGATTGCGGCATGTACACGCCAAAGTAATAGCTGGCACCTCCGCATGCGACTAACGCCGCAATCATCGCTGCCACAATGATTCGCGTACGCTTTTTGGGTTGTCTGCTCCGACTGGTTGTAGAGACATTGCACAGTCGATTGCCAAGCGCAGACTGAGTTGGCTCAAGAGGTTGACTAGATAAATCAACCTGGGCTGAATCCAGTGGTGCCCCGCATTGAACGCAGAATTGCATTCCGTCTTCGTTTTTCGTGCCGCATTCTGTGCAGTACATATGAGTCTCCTCGGTTTGATTTACAGAGACCTTCTATTCAAAACGATGGCCACATTTGCCACAGAATTTTGCAGACTCATCCTGCATGGCGCCACAATTGGGACACCATTTCTTTCCAGCTTCGTTGCCTGCCGTTTCGTTACTCGTTATCGGACTGCCGTCGCCTTGCTTCTGCGCAGTATCTTGGTAGGTATTGGACATACTTCCGACCACCTGCTTGGCAGCTTGCTGTATATTTTTCAATTCAGAATTAGAAAAGAGGTCTTTCCCGTTGCGTCCCAATACCGCGCGAAGATGAAATACGACCATCATGGTCGTTCCCACTACAAGCAATACCGCACCGACACCAACGCTGAAACCAAATCCTGCATCTCTGATAAGGCTGTTCAATATAACAACTAAAGAAATGCCGCCTGTTGCGACGCCAATCAAAGGAAGGCCATAGCAGCCCAAGACGGTTGCAATAATCCAAATAGGCTGAAACCACCAATAGCCCATGGCAACATAGCTGCCGCCCAAATAGGATGTGGAGGTCAGTTCTTTGGAAGAAAAACCGAGAAATGATGCGACGATGGCAATTAAGGTAGCTAGCACCATCATTTTCTGGTTAAACCCAAAGGAAAAAGAAAGGCCTATTTTCTGCTGCTTCGTGTTAAATGCGGATCGTTGCATTTGATTGCCGAGGTTTGAAAAAGCGGTTTTAGCACTATCGGCTGCCTCGTGCGCCATTTGAACGCTGCTCGCTGTTTCATCGCTGTTCGCCTGATAAGAAGGACCGTCGCTGTCTTCACTCGGTTTTGTTCGATTTATGGCTGCCCTTTTGCTTTCATTGGCCTGTACATCCGCTTCTGTTTCTTTATATGAACCTTCAGGGTCGCAAAGAGACGCTCCGCATTTTTCGCAATACACTGCTATTTCAGAATTCTTGTGACCACATTTCCAGCAGTACATTTCTGCCCCCGTTTCTTATCTAAAACTTCTACATGCCGTAGAGTTCATTTTTGTCATTGAAAAACGCTTCTCGATACTTCGCGGAAGCCTTTGAGATTCTATTTCTCTCGAAATCGACTACTTCGTGCCGCCAATCTTCGTTCTCGAAATAGTGGTTTGCATAGGATTCGAAGAATCCTTCTCCGGGGATATGGTTCGAATCATTCTTTCTTCCTACCAGAGCGGGCAAGCTTGGCAGACCCAAATTCACGCACCATTCCTGGATGGCGTCTAAAAGAAAGGCGACCTCTCTGCTGTGAGGATTTCCCATTTCCATCCTCCGAGCGAACTCCGAGTAACTAATCGGGTCCTGTCCCTCATGAGACGCTTGCCATATCACCATGGCGGCCTTTTGGATCTTAGTTTCGGCAAATCGATGGTTTTGCTTATCCATAGAACCACTCCTTTGCTAACGCCTTGTTTGCATATTAAGCTGGGAAAAGTCTGTTTGCAAACTCTCCGTTTGTTGTTCGACAAATTCTGTTGTCATAGCGTCGATTTATGCAGACAGAGGGTTTTCAAAACTTCAACAAGCAGCTGGGCCACCATCTGCAACTTCTTCGAAAGAGCCAAGGGTTGTCCCAAGAGGCTGTCGGAGAAGCGCTCGGCATGGACCGGGTTTCGATTGGAAATATCGAGCAAGGAAAGCGAGCTCCTCGGCTTCAGACCCTCTACGCGTTGGCACTTCTCTACAGAGTTCCCGTTGCAAAGCTGTTTGATTTTGAATAGGGCGCTCGGTGCTGTAGGCGAAATGCTTTTCTATCGCTGCGTCTAGCTTTAAATAGCTGCTTCCTATTAGTAAAAAGATGCAGAACATTTTTGCCAGCGTCTGTTCAGTCAGACTTCTTCGGCTGTCGTTGGTTTGTCTCGGCTGTTGCAGATTTAGTTGTTTATACGGGTGATTTTGTCCACATTCCCATTTAGGGCGAACTCGTGGCGGGACAAAACCACCAATTTGAAACCTGTCCTCAAATTGGTGGTCACAAAAAGGAGGCCTCCGCGGCGATGCGGAGGCCTCCTTTTTTGTGCACGGTGTACTTTTGAGTGTGCAAGTGGGGGAGTTGTTACTCCTCGACGATCTCGGTGATCGCACCGGCGGGGCAAGCGTCCTGGCAAGCGCCACAGGCGACGCAGGAGTCCTCGTCAGCGACGGTAGCGACGTCCTGGAGCTCCAGAACGCCAGCGGGGCAGGAGTCGACGCAAACGCCACAAGCGATGCACTCGTCGGCATCAATT